>PFMH01000111.1:0-5080 GCA_002785325.1 bacterium (Candidatus Howlettbacteria) CG_4_10_14_0_8_um_filter_40_9
CCTTTTAAGAAATGATATAATGTACCTATGCAAATATACCGTGATACTTCTCATACACAGTTTGATCTGAAGTATCATATCATTTGGATCACAAAATATCGGAAACCGGTACTTACTGGCAAAGTCGGGATAAGAGTAAGGGGTCTGATAAGAGAAGTCTGTAACGCTCATAACATTCAAATAATCAGAGGTCACGTAAGTAAGGATCATATCCATTTATTCATCTCAGCCCCTCCCCAACTGTCCGTATCTAAAATAACGCAATATATCAAAGGAAAAACATCAAGAAAGATTCTTCAAGAATTTCCGACAATGAATAAAAAGTTTTGGGGCCAGCACTTTTGGGGACGAGGATATTTCGCAGTAATCTCAGGAACCATAACAGATGAAGTAATAATGCAATACATTGAGTCACAAGACGAAGACCAAGGAACAAGAGGAGATAATTTTACAATAATTGACAGCTAGAAAGGAGCGCTTTAGCGCGTAACCGAACCTATCGGCTTCAGCCGATAGTGGTTGAGTCCCCTTTGGTTTGATCTTTGTTGTAAGCTTGATTGTTGCTTACATCATCCACGAAGTTGGAGTTGCGAAAGGATTTCGTAATAAAGTTGAGGATTGGATTTTGGCGTTTGGTTCAGCGGTTATGGTAGCTCTTTTTTCGCTACTTGGCAGGAAGGTATACTATCTGATTGTTGGGAGGTACTAGGATGAAAAACCCTTGCGCTCTGTGTAAGAGGGGGAGTCCTTTTGGCTATCCCTTTAATGTAATCAGGCTGTATTGTCAATTCAGCACTCTGAAGGGAAGAAGGAAAATCTATCTATCTTTTCGTGAAAAGATAGAAAAAAATGGATTCACTGTCCTGCAGGGAGGCAAAAGATAGGAAATATCTTTTGCCTCCGTTTCGTTTTGTGTAATAAATCTTTTTTACCCCTAAAACAGGCTTTTTTAACTTTATTACAGCTAAAAAACTGCTCTTGACAGTGGCACTTTACCTAGCTAAAATTCTTTATGTCTTCGATACTGATGACAGTTTAAGGTTGCTGAGGTCATCTGAGAGGACAATCTATGAGTATATATAGAGAGTGGATAATATCCCGAACTAAAAAATTTAGAAGGCATTTTCATTGCAAGATAAATTCTCTTGCGCTTTCTCTACTCTTTTTGCCGATTATTGCATTGGCGACAAACGGAGATGCTTCAGCTAATGTTGTCGTAAACAAAGTAAACACCAAGGTTGCTTTGTTTTTTGATAATAAGGATATAAATTTTGAAACGGATGCTTTCGATGTTAAGGGAGCTATCAGCTCGAAAAATATAGAGTTGGGAGAGAATGATGTTACAGAGCCTTCTTTTGATACAAAACTAAATGGAGGAGAGATAACAGTCAAGATAAAAAGGGCTCTTCCGCTTCTACTGGACGATAACGGTAAAAAGTCAGTCATCTACTCTGGTTATGAAGACGTCACAAGTATCTTAATGCAGAATAATATCAAGTTATATCCAGAAGACACGATTACCGATAGCATTATTACAGACTTTTTTTCCGACCAATCTGTCGGTAGAAAGATTGTAGTAGAGCGAGCGCCAGTTTTATATGTAAACGTCGATGGGGACACAAAGGAACTGCGATCTTGGGAGAAAACGGTGGGAGAAGCTATTAATGAAAATGGTATTTTAGTGGGAGACAAAGATAAGGCAGAGCCGAGACTCGGTACTTATCTGACAAATAAAGTTGCGGTTACTATTACTCGAGTTGCTGAGAGTGAGGTAAGGGAGGAGGAGGTTATCTCTTTTGAGACGCAGACTATAAGCGATTACAATTTGAATATTGGGGAGGGCTACATCAAACAATTGGGCAAGAACGGGAAAAAAGAAAACACATTTAAAATAATCTCAGAAAATGGAGCTATGGTATCAAAAACGCTTCTTAGCTCGGTGGTTTTGTCTGGTTCTCAAATAGAAATAAGAGTGGTTGGTAAAAAACCCATTAATGCCAATGATTATTGGGGTACGATAGCAGCAGCTTCTGGGATGTTTGGCGTAGATGCGTCCAAAATGTACAGGGTGATGCTATGCGAGAGCGGCGGAAACCGGTTTGCTGGCGGATATTATAAGGGACTTTTCCAATACGCCCCAGACACTTGGTCCGGAGCAAGCGCCACTTACCCTGGAGGAGCATATGCGGGCGCCAGCATATATGACGTCACAGCGCAGATATATGTTACTGCCTGGAAAGCATCAAGACAGGGGTGGGGTGCTTGGGGTTGTCAGTAATAGGGTATGTAATCATAAAAGTTTGACCTTTTTAACTTCTACTCTGTCATTTTTACTTTTTACTTTTAATTTTTGAATTATTTATCATGGACCTGACAAGTGTAAAAATCATTAAAGAAATACAAAAAAGTTTCAAAGTATCTGCCAAGAAATCATTCGGGCAGAATTTTTTAATAGATAAAAGTGTTGTTGATGATTTGGTGGGGACGGCGGATATCACAAAAGAAGATACTGTTTTGGAGATCGGTCCGGGACTTGGCGTAGTAACAAGGGAACTTTTAGCTAAAGCCGGAAAAGTTGTCGTTTTGGAAAAAGACAGAAATATGATAGAGATACTAAGGATAACTTGCCTTGGCAAAAACAATCTGGAGATAGTAGAAGGGGATGCTCTTAAGATAAATATTGAAAATATTATTCAAGGTAAATACAAACTTGTGTCCAGCTTACCGTTTTATATAACTTCTCCTATATTTAGGAAATTTTTAGAAAAAGAAAAAGCGCCAAAAAGTATCTCTCTTATCGTTCAGGAAGAGGTGGCTGAAAAAGTGACCGCTGAGGCCGGGGATATGAGCATTCTCGCTATCTCCGTTCAGCTTTATGGAAAACCGGAAATCATAAGAATTTTTAATCGTTCTTCTTTTTACCCAGAACCCGGAGTTGATGCGGCGATACTTAAGATAATTCCCTACGAAAAAGCGCTTTTTGATGTCGATAAAAAGAAATTTTTCAGGATCGTCAAAGCCGGTTTCGGAGAAAAGAGAAAGAAACTGGTAAATTCCCTCTCTGGCGGACTTGCGATTGCTAAGGGTCCAACCCTTAGCATATTGAAGTCGGCGGATTTGGATGAGAATATTAGGGCGGAGGATTTGTCACTGGAAAACTGGTATGAGCTGTATAAGAAACTAAAAAATATGATATAATCATAACTTATGAGTAAAATGAAAAGACTCGAAATAGAGGTTTTAGGAGATGTACAGGGGGTGAGTTTCAGATATGTAGCAAAAACTATCGCGGAAAAACTCGGTATTTTTGGTTGGATAAGAAACGAAACAAATAGTTCTATCAGAATAGTTGTAGAAGGCGACTCGGGAAAAGTACAAGAATTTTTAGACTGGTGCCATCACGGGTCTCCGATGGCGACAGTTGAAAAGGTAGAGTCGAGAGAAGGGGAATATTCCGGAGAATTTAAGGATTTTGAGGTAAGATAGCCGTTAATTTCTAATATCTAATTACCAATTTCTAATAAAGCCCTAATTTCCAAATATCTGATTGTTTAAACTTTATATTATTGGTATTTCAATAGAAATTAGAAATTCTTAATTAGAAATTTATATGCTTTATATTGTAGCTACCCCAATCGGGAATCTGAAAGATATCACGCTTAGGGCTCTTGAGGTTTTAAAAGAGATCGACATCATTGCTTGTGAGGACACTCGGCATACGAAGATTTTACTCGATCATTATAATATCCAAAAACCGCTTATCTCTTATTTTCAACATAGCAAGTTAAGCAAGATTACAAAAATTATTGAGCTTATGGAGAGCGGGAAAAGCGTTGCGCTTGTTACCGACGCAGGGACTCCGGGGATCGCGGATCCGGGAGGAATATTAGTGGACCAAGTAACGAAAGAACTGGGTGATCAAGTCGAGATCATTGCAATACCAGGAGCAAATGCTGCTGTGTCAGCTCTTTCAATTTCTGGTTTCAATACCGACGAATTTGTTTTTTACGGCTTTTTGCCTCATAAAAAAGGCAGACAGACAAAGTTAAAAGAGATTGCAATCGAGAAAAGAGTTTCAGTCCTTTATGAATCTCCATATCGGATAAAAAAATTATTGAACGAAATTTTGGAATTTGTCGGAGACCGAGAGATAGTCGTTTGCCGAGAACTTACTAAAAAATTTGAGGAAATTTATCGGGGAAAAGTTTCAGAAGTGATAGATCAAGTTAAGGAAAAAGGTGAATTTGTAGTAATAATAAACAAAAGTGATTAAGACAATAATTTTCGACAATAATGGTGTTTTGACCAATAGCGATAGTATGGACAATGCTTGCTCTTTTTTAGGTCTAGACAAGACAATTTTCGCACCGGTTTGGGAAGAAATGGCAAAGCCCCTTGATAAAGGGAGGCTTACTTTGACGGAGTTCCTTAAGGTTGTTCTTGAATATTTTGGTCTGGATAAAGACTTGGCTGAGTTTAGGCGAGTGCATTTAGGAAGTTATGCACGAAAGGAGGATGTAATAAAATTTGCTGAAAAGTTGAGGTTGGGTTATGAAATAGCTCTCCTCACAAACTTTGGAGATCATTTTGATGAATGTAATGAAAATTGGAAACTTGAGGAAATATTTGGGGATAATTTATTTGTTTCATGCAAGATGAGAATGAGAAAGCCAAATGACGATATTTATTTAAAAACTTTAAGCGACCTCTGTCGGAAACCTGAAGAAACAATTTTTATAGACGACAATAAAGACAATATTGAAACAGCACAGAAACTTGGCATGAACGCTATTCTTTTCACAAATCTAGAAAAACTAGAGCAAGAACTTGGGAAATATATTACAATATAGCTATGAGTAAATTTTATATTACAACTTCTATACCTTATGCAAATGGTGAGCCACACATGGGCCACACGTTGGATCCCCTATATGCGGATATTTTGACAAGATATAAAAGGGCGAAGGGAGATGATGTTTTCTTCTTGGCGGGACTGGACGAGAACGGCCAGAAGGTTTACCAAAAAGCATGTGAGAGGGGGATGAGCGTAGAGGAATGGTCAGAATATCTTAAGCCGAGA
>PFMH01000111.1:5119-5733 GCA_002785325.1 bacterium (Candidatus Howlettbacteria) CG_4_10_14_0_8_um_filter_40_9
GAACTTCGCAGGAATATTGTCGAAAGTTTGGCGCTTGCTATGCAAGACAGGGGAACTGACAGCACGGGAGTTGCTTGTTTATTTGGCGATGGGTCGAGCAAGATTTATAAAGACACGGAAAAGGCGGAAAAGTTTATTGAAACGCCTAAATTTGAAAAGATTATTGAGAGTAATCCAGTCGAACTTATCGGACACACTCGATTAGCCACCGTTGGGGAAGTTAATAGAAAAAATGCTCATCCTTTCAGACGGGGGCAAATTATCGGCGCTCACAATGGAGGCGTTGAGAACTATTTGGAGGTGAACAAAGGCGTGGCGGTTGATAGTGAAGTGATTTTTGCCCTGCTAAAGAAGCACAAAAACGATTATAAAAAGGCGTTTGCCAAGATTTCAGGCAACTTTGCAATTTCGTGGACTAATATCGGCGAAAAACATTCGTTGTATCTAGTGCGAGATGGGAATCCGTTGCATTGGGCGATTGTCCCTTCGCTTAAAACTATGTTTTGGTGTTCTACTGCAATGCCCTTACATATCATTTTAAGAGCAACGATAGGCAAGAATAACTTTCAGCTTTTCGAGGTCGAAGAAAAAAAGGTTTATTTCTTCGATGAGTT
>PFMH01000111.1:5927-6225 GCA_002785325.1 bacterium (Candidatus Howlettbacteria) CG_4_10_14_0_8_um_filter_40_9
AGGGAACGAAGTAGAATCAGTTTTTGGAGACCAAAAACTGAATAAACTGAAGAGAAGATATCACTTAAGAAGTATGCTTAAGGTAAAACTGGAAGCTGGTTTGTATTACATATCTCATAACATAAGAAAGATGCACAAAAATAATCAAATGAAAAACCCTGACCAAGGAAAATCAAATCAGGATTTAACCGAACTCGATAATTGTTGAAAAAATTCATTAAGTAATTCCTACAGGAAGTTTTGCTTTTTGGACAACCCCGAAAGTGTTTATTTGGCTCTGGATATCTAAGCGAGCACC
>PFMH01000080.1 GCA_002785325.1 bacterium (Candidatus Howlettbacteria) CG_4_10_14_0_8_um_filter_40_9
CTGGAGGTCTTTCAGGACCAGCAATCAAACCCGTAGCGCTTCGTATGGTCTGGCAATGCGCAAATGCCGTCAAAATACCGATTATCGGCATGGGAGGTATCTCAAGAGCAAACGATGCCATCGAGTTCATCCTTGCTGGTGCCACTGCCGTCGCCGTCGGTACCCACAATTTCGTAAATCCAAAAGCCTGTGAAGAATTTATCGACGGATTAGAAAAATATTGCATACAAAATAATATAAAGGATATAAAGGAACTCAGAGGAAAGGTCGGGAAGCCATAGGTTTTAAAACTCAAACTATATGAAAAAGGAAGTTATATACGATCTCTACAGTATAGGCGCTATAAAATTTGGAAATTTCACCCTTATATCCGGCATGGTTTCGCCAATATATATAAACTTAAGAATCATGGTTTCCTACCCGGAAATTTTAGAAAAAGTGGCAGATCTGATATCTGAAGAATTAAATGATTTGGATTTTGATCTCATCGCTGGTATCCCTTATACTGCGCTTCCGATAACGTCCATCATCTCAGTAAAAAGAAAAATTCCGATGGTTTATGCCAGGAAAGAAGTGAAAGATTATGGCACAAAGAAGAAAATAGAGGGTATTTTCAAAAAAGGAGATGTGTGCGTTGTTGTGGACGACCTCATAACGAAAGGGGATTCTAAATTTGAAACTGCCGAGCCTTTCGAGTCAGAAGGACTGATCGTTAAAGATTTTGTCGTTCTTGTTGATAGAGAACAGGGCGGCAGCGATCTTTTGAAAAAAAGAGGGTATAACCTGCATTCGATTATTCCAATAACTGAACTCTTGGACACTTTGCGAGATAATAAAAATATTTCTGAGGAAGACTACAGCAAAGCAAAAAAATTTATAGAAGCCAATAAAGTAGCGTAAAAGCGCTAAGAGAAATCCACCAAAATCACAAAAACAAACCGCTTCTTGTGAATTTTCACAAAAAGCTTTTTTTATATTTCTCTATATTTCGTGACTTAGAACCTTAGATTGTCTTTTGAAAAGATTCAAGATGTCTGTATGGCAGAAAAAAAGAATCGAAAGACGGATCCTAGAAAAATCCCAAACCTAGCAGAGGGGATAGTTTTTTTTATCCGCGAAAAAATCAAAGATTTAACAGCAAAGAAGACAGCGGAAGATTCCAAAACTGTCATTTTGACGAAATTTGGAAATCT
>PFMH01000023.1 GCA_002785325.1 bacterium (Candidatus Howlettbacteria) CG_4_10_14_0_8_um_filter_40_9
TAAACAGTTATCAAACTCCTTATTTCTACAGCCTCTTACAAAAGAAATCTCAGGTATCAGGAGAAGTCTTTTAGAAGCAAGGCTTGCAGCTGGCGAAGAAGCAAAAGCAAATCTGGAAAGATTAGACTCTCCTTGGACAGCTGAAAGATTAAAACAATTCGTCAAAAATACTCTTCAAGATAGGACAATTGTTGTCGTATCCAACAGGGAGCCCTATATACATACAAAAGTGGGTAATAAGATAAATTATTATTTTCCTGCGAGTGGTATGGTCACCGCAATAGAACCTGTAATGCAGGCTTGCGGAGGGACTTGGATTGCCCATGGAAGCGGAGATGCCGATAAGCTAGTAGTTGATAAAAACGACCGGTTGCAAGTTCCTCCTGATGAACCAAAATATACTCTCAAGAGAATTTGGTTGACACCTGAAGAAGAAAAAGGATATTATTACGGATTTTCAAACGAAGCGCTTTATCCCCTCTGTCTTTTGGCGCATACTAGACCGATTTTCAGCGAAGAAGATTGGAACGAATATGAAAAAGTAAATGGAAAATTTGCTCAGACTGTCCTTTCGGAAATAAAAAATCTTCATAAACCAATAATCTTAATTCAAGACTTCCATCTTGCACTTTTACCTAAAATGATAAAAAATGCAAGACCTGACGCTGTAATAGGCTTATTTTGGCATGTTCCATGGGTAAGTCCAGAGTCTTTTAGTATTTGTCCTTGGAAAAAGGAAATAGTAGATGGCATGTTGGGAGCAGATCTTATTGGTTTTCATACACAGCTGCATTGTAATAATTTTATTGAGACTGTAGGGCGAGAACTTGAGTCTTTAATTGATTTTGAACAATTTACTGTGACCAGGGGCGATCACCTCTCTGTCGTCAAACCGTTTCCTATCAGCATAGCTTTCTCCAATGGCTACGAATATCAGTCACCAGATCAGGGAGAAAAACTAGAAAGTAAAAAACTTTTGCAAAACCTGGGAATTACGGCAAAGCATATCGGTGTTGGGGTAGATCGATTAGATTATACCAAAGGAATTCTCGAACGCCTGAAGGCAATTGAAATTTTTCTAAACAAATACCCTTCATACAAAGGCAATTTTACTTTTATTCAGATTGCCGCTCCTTCAAAAAGCAAAATAAAGAAATACAGCGAGTTTGCTCAAGCCGTAGAGAAAGAGGT
>PFMH01000038.1 GCA_002785325.1 bacterium (Candidatus Howlettbacteria) CG_4_10_14_0_8_um_filter_40_9
GTCAGAAACGCTCTTCTAAGATATAACCATTCAAACGCTTACGTTGAGCATGTGCTTAACATAGCAAGGTCTCTAGGATTCAGTAAATAAAAACAAATAACAAAAAACTCCCGAAAAAGGGAGTTTTTTGTTATTGGATATTATTCGTATCTTAAAGCGTTCAAGGCGCTTATTCGCGCGGCTCTCCTAGACGGGTATATACCGGTGAGAAAGCTTATTGCTATCGAAAACAATAATACCGAAAGGATAATTATAGGCGGCGTATAAAACAATTCTACGGGTTCATTGCCAGTTCTTATCGCCATTCTGTAAATCAAGAAGTTGAGGATCGTTCCACTGGAATACCCCGCTAACGTACCCGCAAGCCCCCCAATGATACCCATATTCAGAGCTTGAGTGAGAAATATTAGATTAATGTCTTTGTTGCTTGTACCAAGAGCTTTCATAAGCCCTATCTCGCGGGTTTTTCCCAATAGAGAAATGGTCAACGTATTGAACATTCCCATGCTTGCTACGATCATTGCTATCATCCCAAATCCAACCAAGATAAATTTGAAAATAGTGAAAAATTTGACAACCTCGCTAACCGTATCTTTGATAGATATAACCTTAAAGCCTAAATTTTCAAGCTGTACTTTCGCAATGTCTATCTTGGTCTTGTCTTTTACTCTTGTCTTGATTTTATTGTAGTTAACAAGATCCATCTTTATAAGAGAAGTAAGAGGCACATAAACATAAGGAGAACTTTCATTGTCGATAACGCCCACGATAGTATATTCTTCACTTGTTTCTTTGGATTTGTCATCTCCATTTTTCAAAAATTCTGAAGGTATCGCTAAGGTGAGCTTAACTTTTTCACCAACAGCTTTTTTGTAATCTTTTATCCCGAGTTGTTTTAAAGCCGTTATATTTAAAAGCGCTTCTTTAGCATTTTCGGAAGAATACTTACCCCCCGCGAGGATTCTTGTATCCTCAAGTGTCAGATAATCAAAATTTTTACCGTAAATTACACCATCAGTCGTCGAGGTTTTGAAGTCGATCTTTCCTGCCATGCTAGCGCTTGGGGCTATTTCTTCCAGCGTTCCCAACTCTTTGAATTTTTCTATCGTCTCGTCGTTTAGCTTCACAATCTTTGATTTTCCCGGGGAAACGTCAAAGATTTGAAGGGCGCCGACGTCTGTTACTTCTGAGGTTATTAGCTTTTCCAAACCAAACCCCAAAGACAAAAGGAATATGATAAATCCTATGCCGATCGCTACGCCGCCGATGGTAAGCGATGACCTGAGTTTGTAACCCTTTATATCTCTAAAGGCGAGTCTAAGAATAAAAGAGAGCCGCATTTTTTCCTCCAGTCTGTTTTAAAATATCCTCTGTACTTTCTTTTTCAGTAAGTATAACCTTTTTCTTATTTATAACGTCTACAAACTTCCCATTTTCCATAAATATCACCTTCGTTGCATATTTTTCATATTCGAAGTTGTGGGTAACGAGAACGATAGTTCTCTTTGATTTCTCGTTTAGATTCTTAAAAAGATTCATAAGCTCGGTACCGGCATTCGTGTCCAAGTTCCCTGTCGGTTCGTCAGCCAAGATCAGCCAAGGGTTTAAAGCTAGCGCCCTCGCCGTCGCCACTCTTTGCTGTTGCCCTCCTGAAAGCTGGTGCGGATGATAATTTGCAAATTTTTCAAGTTTAAAAATACTTAAAAGATGTTGAGCTCGGCTTAAAGCGTTTTTTGAACTATGCCCGTCAATATTTAGTGGAAGCGCAACGTTTTCTACTACGCTCAAAGACTTCACCCAGTTAAATTGCTGATAGACCATCCCCATCTTCTGCCTTCTGAGTGTTGTAAGTTCTTTTTGAGAAAGTGAGTATATGTTTTTATCTCTTATCTTAATGGTGCCTTTAGTAGGATGCTCCAGACCTAATATCGCATTTAGTAGCGTGCTCTTTCCGCATCCGGACGGACCGAAAATAATCACAAATTCACCAAAAAAAACTTCGAGATCGATCCCCTTAAGCACAGAGTCGACATTTTCTTCAGAAAGAATAAATTTCTTTTCTAGTCCCCTTACTTCAATTACCGGTTTTTTTTCTTGCGCCACATTTCCCTCCGTAAAGATTATATCAAATTTATTACAAAGGTCCGTCCTTTATAAGATTAATTACCCCTTCTGAAAATTCCAAATATCCAACCAAGAGTCTTTTCCAAAGAATTTATGACGATATCAATAACGCTATCGCCGGCCTGCTCCGTAAGAGCGGAATTGTCTTTGCTCTCAGCTTTATTACTGGCGTTATCTTTTGAAATAACTCGGAAGTGATACGATGACGACGGTGCAAGATCCGAAATAATAACTACATGCGAGGTGGTGAGAGCAGTATCTTCCATAGTTTTTGAAGAATAATTGTCGCCGGACACGCCCAGGCCATACTCTACTTGGCTCGTAGACGGCTCGTCCGTAAGCCAAGAAACCACAAGCTGGCCTTTAGCATCTTTACCGGATCCAAGTATTGAAGTCTCGACGGTAACGCCAGAAACTGACGGCGCTCTCGTATCAAAAGGTGTTTTTATGCTTACGGCTTCTGACGTTGCCTCATTACCATGCTCGTCTCTACCGCTTATAGTGACGTTATATTCTGCGCTGTCTTTAAGATTTGCAATGGAGAGTTTATGAGAAGTTAGAAAAGCGCTCGATAATGATTCCTTGGAATTACCCCCGTCCTTCTCCCTATAAGTGATGGCGCTCGATGTTTTGACATTTGAGTCCCATGTAAATTCATAGGTCGCCGAAGACGCTTCCTTTACCTGAATATACTTTACGTTTGAAACGCGAGGAAATGTTAGTGTGGAAAAGACGTAATTATCCGAAGACAAGACGTTACCGTCGGTATCGGTGCCTGTGATTTTAAAATTATAGTTTGAAGAATGATCAAGGTTCTCCAACTTTACCGTATGAGTGGTGACTGAAGAGCCCGAGCTATCCGAAATCGTACTCCCATAAGATGCTGTTTTGCCATAATTTACAGTGCTTGTCGAAACCGTATTGGTTTTCCATGACACAATAGCTGAAGAAAGAGAAATATCCGTTACCTCAACCTCCGAGATAGCTGGAGCATCGGAAGTTTTAAAGTTAGCATTTGCCGAGTAGCCGATAGTATTTGAATAATCACGATCTTCGTCCAGTGATTGGGTTTTGAAGTTGTATGTGGTCCCCGGAGCAAGACCCGAAATCGTTACCGTGTGTGCGGTAACGGAGTCCAGCTGTCCGTTCGAAGCTCCGTAATCTGTCGTCGCCCCATACTGCACAAACGATGAGGATGCTCTATCGGTAGACCATGTGATAGTTGCAGTATTTGCCGTCGTCTTTGTCACCGTGGGGCCAGAAACGATAGTCGGCGGACTAGTGTATTTCCCTGTCGGCTGAAGCGGATTTATGGTCGTTAGCGGATCAGAAAGCTCGCCAAAGGTAGTCTTTGTTTTGACGCGGTAATAGTATGATTTTGCCGTATCTAGACCGGTATCAGCATAGGCAGTAGCGCTGGTTTCGCCGATATTTACCCAGTCAGAACCGTTTTCACTACGTTCTATCACATATGAAGAAAAGTTCGAATCCTGCGGGTTTGGCGCTTGCCATCTCGTGGTTATAACCCAGTCGGAAAGACCTCTATTCGAAGAATCTGTCATCGATACCCCTGTGACCACTTTTACATTGCTCTGAATGACATTTATAGAGAAATTTATATTTGCCTGCTGGCTCCAGCCAACATTTCCTGCGTCATCTTGAGTTACAGTATAGAAAATATTGGACCCATTTACTAAAGCAGCCGCAAAGAAAGGCGTGCAAACATCATAAGTCGTTCCGGAGATACTACAGCTTGTAAATGTACTGATAGCCGTAGCGTTTCCTTGGCTAGGGGCAGTATTTATCTTGTAATAATATGCCGTAGCCGTTACTCCCGCAGGATGATCCCACCCAAATCTATACTGATTTACGGTCTGAGAACTTGACTCAGAATAATCTACAGTTAGATTTTCAGGCATCGGGACTATGGTAGAAAGTTTAAACTGCTGTGACTGTATCGCTTCTTGATTGCCCGCCGTATCCGCCGTTCTCCAGTAAAGTGTATGCGTCCCAGAACCGACAGTATCAAACATATTTAAGGGGCCCGTATATGTAGAAGGTGAAGAGAACCCGGCATCATCCCATTTGTAGGTGGTAGTTCCGTTTCCGGCAGAGGGAGCGGGATCGCTAACCGTTAGGGTAATGTCGGGGCTAGTATTGAAATATCCGTTTGATCCGTCTGGGCTGGCGGGATCAGTAGAGTAAGAAGTCGCTGGACCTGCGGTGTCGACAAAAATGGTTACGGCATTTGAATCAGGGGACTCACTCCCAGTGCCATTCACTGCCCTCGCCGTCAAATTCGTATGGTCGCCGTCATCCAATATATTTGCCCCGTAACTGGCGTTGTCAAAAGTAAAGTTCCCTGAACCGTCCGAAGTGGTCGTAGCTTTGAGCGTAGCGTTGTTATAAAGGCGAACTGTGACAGAAGCAGAGGCTCCCGTCCCTGATATTGAAGGTGTATTATCATTCGTCGGAGTTGTAGGAGCAGAAAGTGTCGGAGTGGAAGCAAGGGTAGTGACAGATTCATAACTCCCCGCATATATATTGTCTAAATAGAAAGTGTTCGCCGAATCTGCATTTGTTATGGTAACTATTATTTGATCAATCGCATCTTTATCTGCATTGGATACCGCCGACAAATCCCAGTTTACTGTTTGATAATTATCTGCTGAAGCGACATTTGGAGTAACTTCTGTTATTGTTCCTCCGCTATCATGAATACCTACTTTTATATTGCTTCCCGTTCTTGTAGTGCGTAAGTCAAATTTGAGAGAAGCTTTATCTGAGAGATCTAGCGGGGACGCTATGGTTCGGGTAAGGGTTTTGTTCAAACTGGTCGTTACACTAGCAACCCCTTTTAGAGCATAAGATCCTTGAATTTTAATAGTAGCTTCAGAATATGATTGGGGAGTCGAGTCAAGGTATTTTATGATAACGATACCAGAGCCGCCATTACCGCCGCCGCCACAAACAGGCCCGGAATTATTGTATCCGCCACCTCCGCCGCCTCCGCCAGTGTTTGCAACACCACCTACTCCTGAAGAAGAGCCATAACCACCATCTCCACCGCCACCATTACCGCCATTACCACCTGCTATCCCATTCGGTTTACGTGCTCCTCCCCCTCCACCTCCACCGTAATAAACAGAAGAGCCTGATATTGAGTTCATGACTCCGACACCACCAATCCCAGCAGTACCATTTACGCCATTGCTTCCAACAGCTCCCGCTCCCCCTCCTGCTGCACCATCGTTAATATTTCTAGATGATATCCCGCCAGCATACCCTTGACCAACTGTCCCAGCCATTGCGCTTGATGAATTTCCAGCACCGATGCCACCACCCGACCCACCAGTTGTAGCACCGTTACTAATATGATTATAACTACCTCCGCCGCCTCCGCCGACAGCAGTGAGAGAACTAAATACAGAATTTGATCCACTTGTACCACCACCTGTAGAGTAGTCACAATTACCAGAGTTGCCAGTACCCCCCGTCCCTACAGTTACGGAGTAAGTCTGTGGACTAACAGCTAAAGATGAATTATATAGAACTCCCCCGCCTCCT
>PFMH01000012.1:0-167 GCA_002785325.1 bacterium (Candidatus Howlettbacteria) CG_4_10_14_0_8_um_filter_40_9
AACCTTTTTGAAAGGTTTTTTCCAGGAAACCTCAAAATATCTTTTATCTCTGGACCTGACGGTTTTTTGTTCGGTTTTGGCAAAATTTATAAGAGCATTTTTATCATCATATAAAACAACGACAATTTCCACTTTCTCATAATCATAATTTGAGGTGTTTTCAACCA
>PFMH01000012.1:191-5070 GCA_002785325.1 bacterium (Candidatus Howlettbacteria) CG_4_10_14_0_8_um_filter_40_9
TAAAAACTGTCAGGCAATTTACAAAAGGAGACTTGATTGTCGTTTTCGGCGCGACGGGAGATAGAGACAAAACCAAGAGGCCGATAATGGGCGAGATCGGCGGAAAACTTGCAGACATCGTTTATCTCACCGACGAAGAGCCGGGGAATGAAGATCCAAAAACGATAGTTGACGAGATAGAGCCAGGGATTGTCAGAGCCGGTAAAATAAAAGACAAAGATTATTTTAAAATATATGATCGTAAAAAAGCGATAGAGGAAGCGATAAAGAATGCAAAGGCTGGTGACACCGTCGTTGTTTCCGGCATCGGTCATCAAAAATTTCGGATGATAAAAGGCAAACAAGAACCGTGGAATGAGAGGGATATTATTGAAAAAATAAATTAAATTAAAAATTATGAAAACAAAGATCGATCCAAAAATATTCAAAGCATATGATATCCGCGGGATTTATCCGGATGAGATAAACGAGGAAGCGGCGAAGCAAATAGCTAAAGCTTTTGCAAAATTTTTAAATGCAAAGTCCATAGTCGTCGGCTATGACATGCGAGATTCGTCAAGGTCTATTCATAAAGCTTGTATCTCCGCGCTTTCGCAATATGGTATAAAAGTTTATGATGTTGATCTTACTTCTACGCCGATGCTTTACTTTGCTGTTCCTCATTTGAACGCCGACGGTGGAATCATGATTACCGCTTCGCATAACCCGATGAATTATGGCGGAATGAAATTTTTGGACAAAAATGGAACTCCAATATTCGTAGAGAACGGTCTAAAGGAAATAGCTATACTTTGCGAGCAAACCCTAGAGAATACTGGCAGTGGTGAATTAGAGAAAATAGATATTCTTGAGCAATATGTTGATTCTTTCGATGAACGTTTATCAACTTTCAAGGATCTTTCTGTAGTTTTTGATACAATGCATGGAGCTATTGGTCCAGCCGTAAAAAAAGTTTTTGAAAAAAGCAGTTTACAAAGTGTTTTTATCGGAGACACACCAGATGGAGATATCCCAGGGTACTCTACTCCAAATCCGATGCTACCTGAAAACAGAAAGTCTATATCGAGCATTATGAAAGAGAAAAAGGCGGATGTCGGACTGATCTGGGACGGTGACGGAGATCGGATGCTTGTTCTTGATAGTTGTGGGCAACTAGTATCACCGGGATTTGTGACTGCTATCATAGCGAGCGAAATATATAAAGACTTCAGTGGGGCAAATATCGTATGCGATGTTAGAGCAAGTAAAGCTACTAAGGATATTGTGGAAAAAAATAATGGCAAATACTTTCAAACACCTGTAGGAAATCCTTATCTAAAAATATCGATGCAAAAAAATAATGCTGTATTCGGCGGTGAATCAAGCGGCCACTATATATTTAAAAGTTCTAATTTTGCTGAAGATACTATCTTGGCAGCCATATATATATTGAGAGCGCTTTCTGCTACGGAGGAAACCCCGCAAGAAGTTTTTGAAGGATTTTCAAATAAATATTTTACAGTTGAAGAGACAAATTTCAGGATCGTTGATCCGGGAATCTTAGACAAAGTTGAAGCGAGATTTTCTGACGGCAAATCTAGCAAACTTGACGGGCTCACTGTAGAGTTTCCGGACTATTGGTTCAACATAAGAAAATCAAATACAGAGCCTCTTATAAGGTTGAATATGGAAGCGAACTCTCGAGAGATTTTAGAGAGCAAGAAAAAAGAATTCACCGACTTTATAATAAGTCTTGGCGGCGAACTCGCAGATCATTAGACTTCAAGCTGTCATCCCCGCTCTCCTTTGTCATCCCCGCGAAGACGGGGACCCAGACTCCGGAAGGGTAAACTCCGACGGGGATCCAGAAAATAAAGGTCTAGATTCCGCATCTATGTGCGGAATGACAGGGAGGGCGCTTACCCTAGTCCTATTTTCTTTTTGACCTCAGAGATCGTTTTCTCGGCAAGCGGTCGGACTTTTTCCGCGCCGTCTTTTAGAACTTTTTCAATATATGCAGGGTTTTTATCGAGCTCTCTTAGTTTGCTCTGAATCGGAGCGAGTCCTTCTATAATTACTCCAGCCAGTTCTTTTTTGAAGTCTGCATTTCTCCCAGCAAATTCTTTTTTGATGTCTGCTGTGGATTTACCAGAAAAAGAACTATGGATAACGGCAAGGTTATCTATCCCCTTTTCATCCGTAACTGCTTTTTTAATTTTCTTTTCAATAATCTCAGGTTCATCTCTAAGCATGATGTAATTGTATTCAGATGCCGCACTTTTGCTCATCTTCTTCTGGGGATTATCCAAACCCATTATACGTGCGGTCTCTTTTTTCATAAGTGGTTCCGGAATAGTAAAAAGACCCTTGAATTTATTATTCATTCTTTTGGCTATATCTCGAGCAATTTCAACATGCTGTTTTTGGTCTTCGCCAACAGGCACTAGATTTGTATGATAGAGCAATATATCAGCGGCCATGAGAACAGGGTAATCAAAAAGACCAACAGTCGAAGAGTCGGCGCCACCCTTCTCGGATTTGTCTTTGAATTGAATCATTCTCGAAAGTTCTCCGACATAAGTAAAACAGTTCAAGATCCATCCAAGCTCTGAATGTTCTGGACGATCTGATTGAACGAAAATAGTGCTTTTTTTAGGGTCAATACCGCAAGCAATATAGATTTTGGCGATTTCTCGAATCCTTCTTTTTAGAATTTTTGGTTCTTGGGGGACGGTAATGGCGTGTAGGTCGACAATACAGAAAATATTTTCACAATCGTTCTGAAGATCGACCCAATTTTTGATCGCTCCCAAGTAATTACCTATATGCATTTCACCGGAAGGCTGTATCCCTGAAAAAATTCGTTTCATAATGGCTTTATTATAATACCAAAACAAGCTTATAACAATCATACTGACGCAATAGTCATATATCAATAACTAAAGTGTCAACAAAAAACTCACGATCGTGAGAAAAATGTTGACGTGATGTTACCAGTTTTTTTAATATGCTTATTTGAAAATTAAAACCTGATAAATTCATCTTGACAAAATTTTCCAATTGAATCTATAATGATTTAGCACTCGAGAGTAAAGAGTGCCAAATAAAATAGAATTCAAATATCAACCTAAGTGTCATTCCGGAATTGCGCTTTTGTATTGGCAATATCCGGAATCCAGAATTTGATAAAAGAGTCGGGGGCTGGATTCCCGCTGAGGCGAGAATGACAAGGAAAGGAAGAGGAAAACTATGAGCAAGATTACACCACTAGCAGACAGAGTAGTTTTAAAGCCGGTTGCGGCGGAAGAAAAGACGGCATCAGGGATTATATTACCCGAGTCGGCCAAGGAAAAGCCGGAGCAAGGCAAAGTTGTTGCTGTCGGAAAAGAAGTTAAGGAAGTAAAGGAAGGCGACACTGTTTTGTATTCGAAATACGGTCCGACGGAGGTAAAGGTTGGAAGCGAAGAACTTTTAATCGTAAAAGAAGAAGACATTTTAGCGATCATAAAATGATTCGCTAAAAAATACCCAATTAATAATATCCAGTATCCAATGAAGATTCTGGGCAAGCCAGAATGACTACCGGGAAGTTTTAGCGTCGGTTTTGCGTTTTAGTTTAGCGTCAGTTCTGCGATAAAAGCAATCAAAATATAGAAAAAATATTATTAAGGATTAAAATTAACCAAATCAATTAACACGGAGGTTTTATGAGTAAACAAATATTATCAGGGGAAAAGGCGAGGTTGGCTTTAAAAAGAGGAGTTGATATCCTTGCTGACACAGTAAAAGTAACGCTCGGGCCCAAGGGACGAAACGTCGTTCTGGATCAAAAGTATGGCACACCGACGATAACTAATGATGGTGTGACGATCGCCGAAGCTATCGATATCGGAGCGACAAAAGACAATCCTGAAAAACAATTTGAAAATATCGGCGCGCAAATAGTAAAAGAAGTGGCTTCGAAGACGAATGAAGTCGCCGGTGACGGAACGACGACTGCTACAGTATTGGCGCAAGCGATGATCGAAGAAGGACTAAAAAATGTTACTGCCGGTGCAAACCCGATGGCGCTTCGAAGAGGCATCGAAAAAGCGGTTGAAAAGGTAGTAGAAGAACTAAAAAATATCGCCAAACCGATAAAGACGTCTCAAGAGATCGCTCAAGTGGCAGCTATCTCCGCCGCTGACCAATCTATCGGCGAACTTATCGCCGAAGTTATGGATACTGTCGGACGAGACGGTGTCATCACCGTAGAACAGTCTCAGTCGATAGGGCTTACAAAAGAGGTTGTCGAAGGTATGCAGTTTGATCGCGGATACGCTTCTCCGTACTTCGTGACTGATACGGGCAGGATGGAAGCTATAGTAGAAAATCCGTCGATCCTTATTACCGATAAAAAAATATCAGCCGTAAATGATATTGTCCCTATCTTAGAAAAACTGGCCGCCACCGGTAAAAAAGATGTCGTTATAATAGCCGATGAAGTCGAAGGCGAAGCGCTGACCACTTTGGTTCTAAATAAACTTCGAGGAACGATAAATGTCTTGGCCGTAAAGGCGCCGGGATTTGGAGACAGAAGAAAAGAGATGCTCGAAGACCTTGCGATTTTAACTGGTGGATCTGTTATCTCCGAAGAAGTCGGCTTGTCCCTTGAAAACGTCGATATTTCCGCTCTTGGTGAGGCAAGAAAAGTCGTAACCGATAAGGATAATACCACCATCATCGAAGGCAAAGGCGAAGCATCGGCAGTAAAGGCCAGGGTTGAACAGATCAAAAATCAAATAAAAGTAAGCGATAGCGATTTTGATAAAGAAAAATTGCAAGAAAGACTTGCTAAACTTTCCGGCGGTGTTGCCGTTATAAAAGTCGGTGCCGCGACAGAAGTCGAGCAGAAAGAAAA
>PFMH01000012.1:5188-5698 GCA_002785325.1 bacterium (Candidatus Howlettbacteria) CG_4_10_14_0_8_um_filter_40_9
GGAAAAGAAGAATCCATCGGCGTTCAGATCGTAAGGGCTTCACTCGAAGCGCCACTGAAACAGATCGCCAATAATGCCGGAGAAAAAGCTGATGTTATCATCGAGCTGATATCAAAAGATAATGATCCAAATGTTGGATATGACTTTGCTACTTCGAAAAAAGAAGATATGTTGAAAGCCGGTATCGTTGACCCTGTAAAAGTTACACGATCAGCACTTCAGAATGCCGCTTCTGCCGCAAGCATGCTCTTGACTACAGAAGCGGTCGTGGCTGATCTCCCGGAAGAAGAAAAAGGCGGAGGGATGCCAGCGGGGATGCCGGGCGGAATGGGATATTAGAAAAATTGTAAATTTTTCAATTTCTAATATCTAATTAACAATGCGAAAGAAAGAAAGCGCTCTGATGGCCATCGGAGCGCTTTTAGAATGTGGCTTCATAAAGCCACGAATAATGGTGTTGACAAACGTATAATTTTTATGTATAATCTATTTCGTATTTTGTACCTAAAT
>PFMH01000076.1:0-793 GCA_002785325.1 bacterium (Candidatus Howlettbacteria) CG_4_10_14_0_8_um_filter_40_9
GGATAAAGTAATATAAAACTGAACTTATAGTCCATGAGCTACCACTCCCCCCTGCAGTAGAAGATACACTCACACCACACCCAGCAGGACCTTGGAAGTAAAATATATGCTCACAATTATCTGGCGAATGCTCCACTTTGTAGAAGACTGAATCTGCATTCAGCTGACGTTTTTCACACGCAATCATAAAAATAGCGGATTCTGTGCCTGTTGAAGAGCTGTGACACCTTCCTATAACAGTGAAAACATACAGAAATACGATTATAATATTAATAGTTGTCTACAGAGGATGCTATAATTAGCTGAAATAATCTCACCTCCGCCACCATACGATAAAATCAAACCATTAGTTGGATTATTAGGATCTAGAAAACTAGAAAGTTGTAGAGAATCATAGCGACCATACACTTTGCACGTATCAGACTCCGTAGCAACAGCATTTTGATAGGAGCATTTCCGATCTAAAACTCTTGCAGAATTACAAATTGTAGCATCATACGAAATTCCGGTGTATGGATCCCGCCAGGAGTATGGATATGCTCTTTCTAAAGATGACAGGTCAAATCTAACTTTATCATCGACAGTAACAGTGCAACTTAGTGCATAAGATATAGCACAAGCAAAAAGCACAGTTAACATTGGGTATGTGATAGGGGGAATCGTTTTATAAACAGCTTCAATAATAATTCACCACGAGCAGAACTAGCCCACATTTGCAAAATACAGGGCCAGCGAAGAGCATGGCCACACTGATATTCAGTAATAGACCTTAATCATTTACTCCTTTAAAATC
>PFMH01000076.1:858-1052 GCA_002785325.1 bacterium (Candidatus Howlettbacteria) CG_4_10_14_0_8_um_filter_40_9
TTTCTCTGAATTTTTTTACAAAACCAGGCCCATAAATAACAAGATAAAAATCAGATGTATGTTCAGGATCTACAGTATTAAGAATAGCGTATTTTTCAAAATTTTCTCTTCTTCGATATTTGGGATCGCTTGATGAGGTCTTTTCTATTATCTCTGTCTGAGGTGAGGATGCGTCTATCGTATCTAGGCCTATT
>PFMH01000075.1 GCA_002785325.1 bacterium (Candidatus Howlettbacteria) CG_4_10_14_0_8_um_filter_40_9
TCCTGTCGATGTCCATGGGTACACCGACTCGGGAGGGGGCCCGGTTGCGGGTACCGCCAACGTTTCTGTTGAGGCGGAGAGCCCCGGTTCCGGATACAATGTCGGACCGTCGAGCTTTACTATCCCTGCTTTTTCAGGCACAGACAAGTATAGCAAGGTTACTGGAGAAAATACGGCAGCTATGTCAGGAGGTGAAACGAAGGAAGTTTCTGTTGTTACTACTGCCGATATAAATAATGCCAAAAACGATTTTTCCAAAGAAGTAGTCGATGCTGCAAAAAAGGAAGCAAAAGACAAAGTAAAAAAAGATTATACTTTGAAAGATGAGGCGTTAAAGGTCGAGGTTATTTCCAATACTGCGAGCAATGCAGCAGGAGACACAGTTGATCAATTTACAGTGAAAATAAACGCAAAAGTCCAAGCTGTTTCTTACAAGGAAGATAATCTCAAAAAAGCGTATGCAAAAAAAGCAGAAAACGAAGGCGGAGGAATCAAAAATGTAGTTGATGACGGTTACGATAAAGCAAAGACTACAGTCAGCGCTTTAGATATGGAAAAAGGTACTTTTGATATTGATTTTATCGCTGACATATATCTTAGTTCTATTTTGGACGTCAATATGATCAAGGATGAGCTAATCGGTCAGACTGAAAACAAAAGCAAAGACTTTATAATGGGTCAGGAAGGTGTCACCGATGTCAGTTTTAAGTTTTGGCCGTCATTCTTAAAAAGGATCCCTAGGATAAAAAGTCATATCAAGATCAAGGCTGAAGTTTCTAAGGTTGAGACAGACGAACCAGTTGAGGAGAAAAATCAGAGTGGGTAGGATATTGGCTTTGGACATCGGCAAAAAAAGAGTGGGACTGGCAATATCGGATGAGTTAAAGATAATAGCCAGCACTCTTCGATTTGTAAACTTTATAAATTTGGACGATGAGATAAAGAAAGTAACAGCAGAATACGATATAGATAGTATCATTGTCGGGCTACCTCGGAATATGGATGGGAGTGAGGGGAGTTTGGCTGGGTTTGTGAGAGAGACTTTGGAAAAAATAAAAATTATAACGGGAGAAAGAGTAAAATTAATTTTAGTAGACGAGACTTTGACTTCAGTTGAGGCGATGAGCCGATTAAGGGAAAGAAAAAAGAGCATAAAAGAAAAAGGGGAGGTCGATATGGAAGCGGCTGCGATCATCTTGGAAAATTATTTAAAAGAAAAAAATGTTGAGTAAGATAAGTGTTCAAGAAAAAAAGAAGTATCCGAAGGTTATATTAATTTTAATATTAACTATCATCTTTCTTACGCTATTTTGCTCCGTTGTTTATGCAAAGATGGTAAAATCTCCAGCATCAAAAACAAAAACGGAAAAACAGTTTGAAGTGATAAAAGGTGAGGGGGTTAGAGATATTGCCGGATCCCTTTACGAGAAGAAACTGCTAAATCATCCGACGATATTTCTTATCTATCTAAAAAAGAACAATCTTTCTGCCAGTTTGAAAGCCGGCAAATATACTCTGGATACAGGGATGAACATCGTCGATATCGCAAATATTTTGACAGAGGGGAAGATAAGAAGCTCTAAAGTCGTAATCCCCGAAGGGTGGAGGGCTGAAGAAATAGCGGTATATCTTGAGAAACAGGGGATAGGTACAAAAGCGAACTTTTTGGAAAAGATAACGAAAGAATACGATTTATCGTTTTTGAAAGATAAACCAAAAGATCAAACGCTAGAAGGATATCTTTTCCCTGACACATACTTTATAACTCCAGATACAACTCAGACCGATATTATAAAGATGATGCTGGAAAATTTTGATAAAAAGTTTACCGCTGAACTCCGAGGCGAAGCAGTGAAACAGGGGATGGGCATACACGAAGTTCTAACGTTGGCGTCGATAGTAGAAAAGGAGTCCGGGAAAAAAGAAGATAAAGAGCTTATTGTCGGAGTTTTGAAAAATCGGCTGAATCTCGGAATGCCTCTGCAGTCGGACGTTACCAATCACTACATCATCGGCGATTGGAAGAAAGAACTTACAGCCGAAGATCTAGCGCTAAATTCTCCCTACAATACGCGTATTTACAAAGGTCT
Source organism: bacterium (Candidatus Howlettbacteria) CG_4_10_14_0_8_um_filter_40_9 (assembly GCA_002785325.1). Taxonomy (GTDB): domain Bacteria; phylum Patescibacteriota; class CPR2; order UBA1875. Next base: position 2,091 of record PFMH01000075.1, read on the forward strand.
TCCGCCGGGGCCGATCTGCAGTCCGGGATTAGACTCCATAAAGGCAGCGCTTTTTCATAAAGAATCTGATTACCTTTACTATCTCTCAGCCAAAGATGGAACAACTTACTTTTCATACAATCAAGAAGAGCACGATGAGAAGAAGGCGAAGTATCTTAGATAATTAAAAATTTAGAACTAAAAAGTAAAAATCACAATTTAAAATGAAAAATTCGTTTCCTAATCCTCTTCTCTACCAACAGTAAACCGCCAACGGCTAATGGTCATTTTCATTTGACACAAGGGGTACAGATTTGTTATACTTTTTCGCGTTAAGAGTCTGTCTAAAAATCTCATGTCGATCCTGAAATTTCATAATTTCGAGTGAAAAACGTGAAAATCTAGGAAGGATATCATGATATATACTGATGAGATTTTCACGTTTTGTAGCCGTAATTATGAGATTTCAGCTGACAAGCCATCTTGGTTTAAACTTGCGGTGAGATCTTCAGACAGGCTCTAATAGGTCGACTTTTAAGTAAACGGAGAAGTTTATAGGTAACATATTCGGCTTTCGTTTGAAAAACAACGGAAGAATAGACAGGGGGACGGACTCAAAGTTAAAACTTATGAAAAAGATCTGGCTTTCTATATTTGGAAAATGCAGATCGGTATTCTTTGATATACCAAAAAATGCTTTTTATTTGAAGAAAATATTAAAGAAAAACTTTAGAGAGATCCGTGTTTTTATAAAAAAGCCGGTCAGACATATTTCTCATCTTTCTATTCTTATAGTTATGGTTCTCGTTTTTTTAAGCAATGGATCTTCGGGGAATATCTTTGCCAAAAAAGGTGATGCGACGGTAGATCCGCTAGGGATCTCAAAGGTTGATAAAGTAGAAAACACAATAAATGAAGAAACCGATTCTCAGATTACGGCTACACTAGCCAGCGTCTTGCGTGAAGACTTGGCTGGAGACGCTTTCGCGAGAGCAAACGAGAAAGCGAGCAAGATATCTATGACGACCTCTTCTCCCGACTATCTTATCAAAACTCCGAATGCGTTTGTGACGAGCAGTGCCTCCAATGGCGGTACAAAAGAATATGTCGTTCAAAATGGAGACACCTTGTGGAGTATAGCCAGAGCAAACAATGTAACAACGGATACTATCAGATGGGCAAACGGGATCACCGACATCGATAATGTTTCTCCCGGAACAAAGATAATAGTCCCTACTGCTGTGGGAGTTTTACATACTGTAAGGGATGGTGAGACGATAGCGGGTATAGCCTCTAGATACAGCGCTTCGGCCGCCCAGATAGAGAGCTACAATAATGTCATAGATGAAGAGCTTGTGGCAGGAATGAAAATAATGGTTCCTGATGGTGTGGGAGAAGCGCTTCCGGAAAAGCCTGCGCCCGTTCCTGAAGCTCCGAGCAACAGAAACACAAGGGGAACTCAATATGCAGAAGCGCCGTCTTATATCTCTTCGAGCAGCGGACCAAATAGATTTCCATGGGGTTACTGTACCTATTATGTAGCAAGAAGGCGGAATATTCCTTGGAATGGCAATGCGTGGCAGTGGTACGGTAACGCTAGGGGGTATGGTGTAGCTACCGGAGGTACTCCAGTAGCGGGCGCCGTGATGGTGACTTGGGAAAGTTCCGTCGGCCACGTGGCTTATGTCGAGTCGGTGAATGGCAGCACATTTACGGTTTCTGAGATGAATTACGTTGGTTATGGTAGGATCTCAAGAAGGACTATATCTACAGGATCAGTACCGCTTATCGGATTTATATATTAAGTTAAAAATTAAAATCTAAAAATGAAAAATTATGGACATCCTTCGGATGATTTATAAATTGTCGCAAAGCGACTCTTGAATTTTTAACTTTTCATTTTTAACTTTTAACTTTCTAAGATGTTTTGTGACGAAGCAGACATTCATATAAAAGCAGGAGATGGCGGTAAAGGAACCGTTAGTTTTTTGCATGAAAAATATCGAGAATTCGGCGGTCCGGACGGCGGAAACGGCGGTAAAGGCGGAGATATCATATTTAAAGCGAACTCCAGTCTAAACACTCTTTATTTTTTTAAATCACACAGGATTTTGAAGGCTGAAAAAGGTGAAGACGGCGGGCATAATAAAAAGAACGGGAGGAAGAGTGAAAACTTGGTAGTTGAGGTACCGGTAGGAACTCTCGTCACAGATTTAACGGGAGCGATAACCGCTGATCTAGGGACCAATAATATGGAGGTGGTCATAGCCAAAGGTGGAGATGGAGGATTCGGTAATGCTCATTTTACAAGTTCTGTGAGGCAGGCGCCGCAGATAGCTGAAGTGGGCGAAAAGGGCGAAGAGATGGATCTGAAACTTGAACTAAAGCTCGTAGCAGATGTCGGTCTTGTCGGTCTGCCAAATGCGGGAAAGTCCATGCTTCTTTCTGTTATCTCAAAAGCAAAGCCAAAGGTAGCGGGTTATCCTTTCACTACTATAATCCCAAATCTGGGAGTTGTAGAAGGAGAGCGCTTTGGATTTTCCGGAGGAGAGGGTTTTGTGGTTTGTGATATCCCCGGACTTATTGAGGACGCTTCAAAAGGAAAAGGTCTTGGCGATGAATTTCTAAAACACGTAGAAAGAACTCGACTCATTGTACATCTCGTAGACGCATCGGATGAAAATCTAGAAAATAATTTTGAAACGATCGAAAAAGAATTACTTAATTATAAAAAAGAAGTTTTTGAAAAACCGCAGATAGTGCTTCTAACCAAATCAGATATAGTAGACGAAAAAGAAATGAAGAAGAAAGCCGCGAGTATAAAAAAGAAGATGAAAAAATATCCTCAAGTTATGCTGAAAGACCCGATAGTTATCTCTTCTGTTGCTCATCAAAACCTGAAGGAACTCATTCACCATATATATAGTCTTTTGGATTCTCTGCCAAAAGAGAAACCCTTCGACTTCGCTCAGGGCGGGGATGATGAGTATAAGGTTTTTACAATAGAAGATGTAAAGGAGGACACTGGGTTTACTGTTTCCAAAGAGGGAGATGCCTTTGTGGTAAAGAGTAAAAAGATAGAAAGGTTTGCGGCTCGAACCGACTTTTCAAACAAGCACTCGGTATATCGCTTGAAAGATATAATAAAAAGAATGGGGATCGAAAAAGAGCTTGTCAAAAAAGGGATAACGGAGGGGGATAAAATACATATAAAAGATAAAGAATTGGAATTTTAGTATGTGCGGAATTATCGGATATGTAGGTAAAAATAAAACAAAAAATGTTCTGCTTGAGGGTCTGAAAAGACTTGAATATCGCGGTTATGATTCGGCTGGAATAGCTCTTTTGTGCAATAATGAATTATTCACTGAAAAATCAGTCGGAAAAATAGTCAACTTGGATGAAAAAACAAAAGATAAAGATATCGTTTGTGACCTAGGTATTGCTCATACTCGCTGGGCGACTCACGGAGAGCCGACAGAGAAGAATGCCCATCCGCATCTTAGCTGTAATGGTGATATTGC
>PFMH01000087.1 GCA_002785325.1 bacterium (Candidatus Howlettbacteria) CG_4_10_14_0_8_um_filter_40_9
TGATGTATATTTCACTGACACAGGCGATCTGGAGATAAAAAATGAGAGCCAAACGGCGTATGTTTATGATCGAACATTAGATCTTAAATCGCAAATCTTAAATCTTATTAATAAAAAAACAGGGGAAACTATTGATAGAATCGGGGCTTTTGCGGAAGTCGTTTCTGCTAAAGTAAGAGCAGGATTAATTGAAGCCAAGAAATTAGTAGTGGATGGGGTAGATATCCTTAAAAAACTAAATGAATTAAGTGATAAATCGGACAAACAACAAAAAATTATTGAAAATCAACAGAAACAGATAGAAGAACTCCAAAGGACTGTAAAAGAGCTTAAGAAATAATCCGACCAATACTACCAATCCAGACCAACTCAATTTCACCTATCCCCGACGGCCGTTGTCAATAGGTAAGGACGATCATTCAAGGCGGGGCTGATTGAGACCAAAAGATTAATTGTTGATGGGGTGGATATTTTGAAAAGGTTGAATGAACTGTCCGATAAATCAGATAAACAGGAAAAGACCATAGAAGCCCAGATGAAGCTCATAGAAGCACAACAAAAAGCTGCGGGAGAGCAGAAGAAACAGATAGAAGAATTAAAGAAAGCGGTAGAACTGTTAAAAAATTAAACCCTAGTCGTTTGAAACTCACCCTCACTCCTTAGTTTTTCCATTATCCACACTCTAATGAGTTGGGTCGGTCCCAATCCATTTTGTGCCGCGCGCGTCCTCACCCTACCAAGGGTTTTGGGATCTAAACGAATATTAAGAGTTACTGATAAATTTTTAGCAAACTTCACCTTGATCGGTTTTGCCAATTTCCACGCAGCATCAAAATTTTCTTCCCAAAATTTCGCTTCTTTATCCCTATCTTGAAAAATTGATTCATTAGGCTCCATAATTTTTGCTTTTTTCATAGCTACACCTCCTTTTCATAAGACGTAATTAAATAATAAGTTCCTTCCTCCTTGTATATATTTAAGTTTCGGTCTTCCGGTGAAAGCACAACTGCCAGTCTTCTTCCACTCTTTGTTTTTCCCACTAACATAATTCTTTTCCGAAAACTTTTAGTAACTTTATATTTTCCGTGACAAACTTCTTCAACTTCCTCTATGGTAACGTTATGGATAGACAGGTGTTTCTTATTCCAGTCGTCCCATAC
>PFMH01000081.1 GCA_002785325.1 bacterium (Candidatus Howlettbacteria) CG_4_10_14_0_8_um_filter_40_9
GGCGGAGGTCATATACATAATGCCGGCTACCATAACAGTGACGACAGCGATAGTGCCGATGATACCGAGCGCCCAAGGCATAACTAGATCATTTACCCATGTCTTTAGTATTGAACCCCCTGGGATATATTTGTGAAAAAGTTCAGAGTAGTAACCGCTTTTAGGTGCGTTTGTTGAGCTCTCCCCTAAGCTGGCCGTGTCATCCCACGCCCCTAACTTATTTATTGACACCGCCGTAACCGTCCCTGTCTGTTCATTTACTGTCGATCCGTCCACCGTAAATGTTATTGGTCCACCTACTTTTGGAGGATCAGTATAGATAGTACGGTTTAACAATGTTGTGATATCAGCAGTCCTAACACTTCCTCCCTTAGTCAGATATTGAGCTTCGGCTTTAGTAAACCCTGTGGAGCTACTTCCTTCAAGAACAGTTATCTTGCCATTTACTTTTATATTTGCGGCGAAAACCAAAACTGGTAAAAATAAAAAAACCGCGAATATGAGAACGTTTATTTTAAGTAAGTAGCTTTTCATTATTAGTGTTACTTTGCGTTTACTTTTATCTTCCTTATCTTGCTCTGATTTGCTTTTGGAGCCTTTATAGTAAGCACGCCGTCTTTGAAAGTAGCTTCTGCTTTGTCGGGGATAACGATAACCGGAAGATTTACAGTTCTGGCAAATGCTCCCCAGAAACATTCTCTGGTGTGATATCTTAGATCGTCGACTTCTTCCCCTTCTTTTCTTTCTCCTCTGATCGTAACGAGCTCGTCGGTAACCATAATGTCAAGGTCGTCAGCGTTTACTCCGGCCACAGGCGCTTTGACGATAACGTCAGTCGCTGTTTGGAAAACGTCGACAGATAACTGTCCCACTATCCGATCTTCTTGTTTCATCCCAGAAGTGTCTTCCGCAGTTTCTAGATCATCTAGGAAAAATTCTTCGTCGGTTTTTAGTATTTTACTTAGGTTTGTTATCGGGTTCATATTCCCTCCCTCTAATTTTATGTTATAAAATCACTGATTTACACTGATATATATAAAGACGAATTTACACTGATGATAGTTGGTTAGCTATTAGATGTTATATTAGTTATATATTAATGAAAATAAAAAACTTATGCAATAGAAAAGATGGTATTAGTGATTGTGATTGGTTATTCGTTATTGTTAGTTTGACCTAGCTAATGACTGCCAATAAATAGTTACTGTTAGCACTCTTCCTTATTTTCCCACCGACTATCAGTTCGAAAAAAGAACAATCGAATAAGTGAACATATGAAAATATGACTTCCGGAATCGGCTTGTTGTCATTTTTTATTTTTGAGCGAATGAAGGTTGTGACATTTTGAGAATCTGTTTTGTCGGCAGTTTTTGCTCCGCTTTTTGCTGCCAAAAAGTGGAAAGAAGTTTTCTGGATTCCCGCTGATGCGAGAATGACAGGGGCGAAGCGGGGCTATAGTCGGTACGAATAGCAATTCTAGCAGTTTTTTAATAATTCATCCAAGCTCGTCATTGGACATTGGAAATTGTGAATTGGATATTTTAAATCTAGTGCTTTCCTAACACCAATCCCCAAACCTGTCTCGCGCCGTTTTCTTTGAGAACTTTTGCGCATTCGCCGAGCGTGGCGCCGGTAGTAATGATGTCATCCGCAAGTATTATTTTTTTTCCACTGATTTTATCCACAATCTCTTCGTTCACCGAAAATATGTCTTTTACGTTTTCAAATCTTTTCCTTCGTTTAAGTTCTATTTGCCGAGGATTATTTTTCTTTCTTTTTAAAATATTTTCCATAAGTTCTAAACCAGTTATGTTTGAAACCTCTTCGGCTAAAAGTTTTGATTGGTTGAACCCTCTCCAGTTTTCTTTTTTGGGATGAAGAGGGACATAGGTCAGGATATATTTTTCATTAAAACCTTCTCTTTTTAAAGCGTCAGCAAGAAAAGTGGCTAAAACATTTTTTAGATCATATACAAATTCGTATTTGTAAGTATGGATTGCCTCCTTCAGCGGTCCTTCTTCATAGTGGGCGGCGATTACCACTCCGTTTAATTTTGTTTTTAGTTTGCATCTCGGGCAATATCTCCCTTTTTCGCTCAGCCGGCCGCAACCGAGGCAGAGCGGGCTTTTTATCCGGACTATTTTTGAATGGCACTTGGGGCATAAGAACGTGTCTATCTTGCCGCACCCGACACAGACTTTAGGGAAGAAAGTATCCAATAGAGATTCCCTGAAGCGAGTATTCTTTTTAGCGGCTATTGTCTTATTCCCTATCATTAGAACCTAATTAATAAAACCTTAAATAAATATTTTTTAATGTCATGGATGATGAAACAGGTTTCTAGTATGTCATTCTGGCTTGTCCAGAATCCAACCTATAGCGGTACAACTATTTTGATTCTGGACTCGATTTCTCGCCAGAATGACAAGGGAGAACATCTTCTTGTTTCAATACAAATTTACAAGCGTATTGCTATCGCTTGTATTTTAGATATCTATCTTAAACTCATCTAAAAATTTCTTTTCTCTAGAAATAGAGTCAACGACGAGAAAATGTATATGGGCATCGAGGCCGTAAGAGTCCGAGAGCAGTTTTATAACGCCCTGCGTATCGTAAGGGCTGATCCAAACGCTGTTTTGGACCATTTTAAACCCGATATCTTTCAGTTTTGAGCGTAAAAGTTCCCTTTTTTTCTTCATAGTTTCGGGGATATCAAAGATAACGATCCGCCATTTGCCATCCCATTTTGGCTTTTTCACAACGTAAGAATGAAATATCTTCAGCTTTCCTTTTGGGGTAAGCTTGTAGACTCCTTTCCCGTCTATCTTTAATTCCTCGACCAACCCCTCCCTTTTTAGCCGGTTTAGAGTGCAGGCTATCGAGTGGTCGTTATGTCCATCCAGTAGATTGTAAAGGGGCTGATCTTTCGGAAGTCCGTCATAGAAAACATCAGCCATATCCTTTATAGCCAACAATATTTTGTCAGCCAAAGAATGTTCTTTTTTTGTCATTTGGTCACCCCTCCTTTAGTCGCTTGTACTTTCATTATTATACATTAAAACAGCGAACGCAATACTTTTTTAAAAAAGCAGATTAAGTTTACTGAGATGATTAAAGTTTACTGAGATGATTAAAGTTTACTAAGTGGAAAAAGACTATAATGAGCTTTTTTTAGAACGGAGTGACTTTATAAAAACATTTAATCCTTTTAATAGTCCCAGATATTCATTATTTAGGTTTAGAAAAGCTTCATCGGAAATATAATTTAGCTCTTTTGCAATCATAAGATGACTTCTGGTCTCTTCTAGAGAACCCCGGGCTATTAAAAGAAAGTTGATAGTCTCGGAAAAGTGAAATCTTCCTTGCGATTCAGCTATATTTGCTGGTATTGATGATGCTGACCTTCTTATTTGAGATATCAGACCATACCTTTCTTCTTCCGGGAACTTTTTGCTTAGCTCGTAGATTTGGATAGTTAGATCCTTGGACTTTATCCAAATATTTAAATTCTCAAACGTTTGATATTCTCCCATCTCTTTACTTAATTATCTTTATCAACTCATTCATCTTAATAGACTTCATCATTCCTTCACTGCTTTTATGAGATCAGAGATTGTGGTTATCCCTCGAGAGACTTTGATGAGACCGTCCTGCTCCATAGTGACCATCCCATTTTCGATAGCTGCTTTTTGCAGGTCAAATATGTTGGCGTTTGCACTTATGAGTCGCTGGAGCTCTTCTTTGGGTTGGAGAAATTCGAAGATACCGATCCTTCCTTTGTATCCTATATTATTACATTTATCACAACCTTTTCCTTTGAAAAACTTCAGCTTTATGTTATTTTGATCGACTGGTTTAAATGTGCCAAGGATTCTTTTTGCCTCTTTCCTTTCCAGTTCGGTCGGCTCATACTCTTCTTTGCAATGTTCGCAGATCTTTCTCACCAGTCGTTGGGCGATGAGGAGGCTTATAGAGGCAGTGAAAGTCGGTGCGTCTTTGGTGAGGTCGACCATCCTGATGATCGAAGTGACGGCGTTGTTTGCGTGAACGGTCGAGATCATCAGATGTCCAGTGAGGGCGGCTTGGAGGGCGGTCTTTGCCGTTCCTTCGTCGCGGATCTCTCCCACCATTATGATGTCAGGATCTTCACGAAGTGTCGCCTTCAAACGATCCGCAAAGCTTTCCCCCTCATTTATCTGGCTCTGAGTTAGACCGGTGAGGGCGTACTCTATGGGGTCTTCAAGAGTGATAATCTTAACATCAGGTTTATTCAATTCATTTAATATCGCATAGATGGTCGAGGTTTTTCCCGAACCGGTAGGCCCCGAGATAAGGATCATCCCGTGAGGCTTTGATATCGCTTCTTTTATCACATTGAACTCTTCATCCAATATGCCGAGATCGGACATTTTTAGAAATTCTGTTTGGGTGTTAAATATTCTTATGGCGACATCATCTCCATAAAGCGTGGGGATGGTTTCGACACGGACGGAGATATGAAGGTCGTCATGTTTTATATCAAATCTTCCCTGTTGAGCGTAGTTTACCCCCAACTTTATCTTTGCTTGGAGCTCTATCTGGGAGAGTAGATACTTGTATTTTTCTTGAGTCAGATGCGTTATTGCGTGGAGAGCGCCGTCGATACGGAACCTGACAAAGACGTCTTCCTTGTTCGGTTCGACGTGGATGTCCGATGAGTCTGCTTCCATCGCGCTAGACAAAATTAATTTTAATAGATCTTGGATCGGCGCGTTAGAAAGCCGTCTGTTCAACTCTTCAAAACTGGTGATGGTGACATCGACTTTTATAGTATCGTCTCTTTTTCCAAGTTCCGCTTTCTTTATACCGCCATACCTAGAGATAACGCTGTCGAAACTTGGCTTGGAGATAAGGGCAAGTTCGATAAGTTTGAAATATTTTTTTAATGAATCTGTAACGGTTGAGAGTTCTTTTGATTGAGGATCGGTACTGCCGATTATCAAGTGTTTGTTTTTATCATACACAGGGAATGCCTGACATTTTTCAGCCTCCTCTTTTGAGAATAGCGACAGAGTATCGTCTGCGATCTCAGTTTTTCTCAAATCAAAATATTTGACGCCGAGGTTCAGCGCTTTTCTAAGTGTTTCGTCTTCTTCGCCATCGCGGTAAAGATCTTTCGCTTTTGAATCCAGTTTTTGTTTGTCCGGCATAATCCTCCTTTTAAGTATGATACTATGGATCTTTTAAAAATAAAACAAAGACAGCTTGGGCAAAGCTATCTTTGTAATTATGGAAATATATTTTCTGGCGGTGTGCGTTCGAAAAAATTCGAACAGATTTCGCCCAAAATTTGTAGGGCGGGCGGAATTCCCCCCAAATCCCCC
>PFMH01000065.1 GCA_002785325.1 bacterium (Candidatus Howlettbacteria) CG_4_10_14_0_8_um_filter_40_9
TAGAGATGATCTTTCCCTGATGGTGTACAATTATATAAATTAAAGATATTTTTGAAGGAGTAGCGATGTATGAAAGAACTATTAAATATAGGTCACAATCATCCACCTTTTATTATTGCCGAAATGTCAGGTAATCATAATCAATCTCTCGATCGTGCATTATCCATTGTAGATGCCGCAGCAGAAGCTGGTGCTCATGCACTCAAACTCCAGACCTATACAGCAGACACTATTACTCTAGATGTTGGAACAGGAGATTTTGTTATTGATGATCCCAAAAGTCTCTGGAATGGTGAGAAACTCTATGATCTTTATAAAAAAGCTCATACTCCGTGGGAATGGCACAAACCAATTTTTGACCGCTGCAAAAAATTAGGAATTATGGCTTTCAGTACTCCTTTTGATGAAACAGCAGTAGATTTCCTCGAAAAATTGGATGTTCCCTTATATAAAATAGCCTCTTTTGAAAGTAATCATTTGCCACTATTGCGCAAAATTGCCTCTACAGGTAAACCCATCATTATGTCTACGGGTATGGCCAATGTCAGCGATCTAGCTGAAGCAGTTGATACAATCCGCAGTGTTGGCAAAAATAACCAATTAATATTACTCAAATGTACCAGTGCCTATCCCGCCTCTCCAACAGATGCCAACCTTAAAACCATTGCCCATATGCGCGATTTATTTAACTGTGAGGTAGGTTTATCAGATCATACAGCTGGAATTGGTGTAGCTCTCGCAGCCGTTGCACTCGGTGCAACAGTAATTGAAAAACATTTTACTACCTCACGTGCTGATGGGGGTGTAGATGCCGCATTTTCTCTAGAGCCACTTGAGCTTGCTTCACTGGTTCTTGAATCAGAGAGAGTCTGGCAATCATTAGGGAAAGTTGTGTATGGCCCTACCGCCGGAGAAACAGAATCCGTTCAATTTAGGCGCTCTATGTATATATCAAAAGATCTCAAGCCAGGAGACAAACTAGTTTACGGAGATAATCTGCGTATTGTGAGACCAGGCTACGGCTTGCCTCCAAAATACTTAGATATTTTTGAAGGTCAAAAAGTAAAAAATGCTGTTAAAGCTGGTACTCGTGTCATATGGGATCTTTTAGGGTAAAATAAATCCAT
>PFMH01000067.1 GCA_002785325.1 bacterium (Candidatus Howlettbacteria) CG_4_10_14_0_8_um_filter_40_9
TTCCAACCCGACCACATCTTTAGCTCCGGCTTCTTTAAGCAAATGTAAAAGATAACCGTAAGAAGCGCCTATTTCCAAGAAACTAAGTTCGGTAATTTTTCTGTTTAAAACAGTCAAACAGTTTTTTATCAATAAGAAAAGTTCTTCCCCTTGTTTCTGACCGTAATCACCTTCGCCCAGCGGAGTGGAAGCATAACCACCCTTCAAGTAATATAATTTCAGGGCCACCCTTGATTCGTCGCCCAATTTTTGATACATCAGACCATTAGTCTCATCAAAATGTAATTGAAAGGGCAAAAAAGCCGGCAAACTTTTATCGGCTTCGCTGAAGCAACCCACTCCAAACGGTAAATTTTCTATAACAAAATCATTCATACTACTAATTAATTAGCTCCCAACTTAACGGGGTGCCGGTAGCGATGTCTTGAACCGCACTTTTTCCCAAAATTGCTTCTAAATGTTTCGGGGCCAAACCATAACCGGGTCGGATGGAACGGATATTGTTCTTGGTAAAAGCCTCTCCTTTTTTTATATCTTTAACGACAAACAAAGACCGACGGAAAATTAAATTTTCAGCTTCATTGTCCTTGACTTCATACGTCGGCCGACCAATCGCTTTTTCGGCATCTCTAATGGCGCTAACCATAGCCGCCATCTCCTGCGGTTCCAGCGAAAAAGCGGAATCAAGCCCGCCGTCGGAGCGACTCAAGGTAAAATGTTTTTCAATAATTGAAGCGCCCAAAGAAACAGCCACTAATGGCACGACAAAGCCAAGATTATCCATGCTATGATCAGACAAACCGGTAATAACATCAAATTCTTTGGTAATATCAAAAATTGTAGCCAAGTTCATTTGGCTGACCGGAGCGGGATAAGAGCTCACGCAATGTAAAACGGCCACTTGGGGTGAACCGGCGGCCTTCAAAGTCTTAATGGCTAAATCCAAATCTTCTTTGGATGTCATACCACGAGAAATAATTACGGGCTTCTTGGTGCTACCGACCTTCTTAAGTAATTCCAAGTCGCCAGATTCGAAGGAAGCAATTTTATAAATCTCAACTTTCAAATTTTCCAAAAAATCAACGGCCATCTCGTC
>PFMH01000049.1 GCA_002785325.1 bacterium (Candidatus Howlettbacteria) CG_4_10_14_0_8_um_filter_40_9
AAATAATGCCTGACTATTTTTGACATCTCTTGACTTTTTCTGATGAAAATATTTGACGCTCTTTTCAGCCCATTCATGAGTCCGCTCCATGGCCTCACGTGCATATTTCTTGGTTGAAGTGTGCGGGGCGCATTCGTCCAGAACCATCATGATATCGGACCCTATGCCCATTTGCTTGTCTATAACGTTTTCAGGTGTAAAAAAATGCTTTGAGCCGTCAAGATGGGAACGGAACTCAACGCCGTCTTTATTTATTTTAACTAACGATTTGCCGTTTGTTTCTCGGATACCGCCAGTACCGGCGCCAAGTGAAAAGACTTGGAATCCGCCACTATCGGTCAAAATAGGTCGATCCCAATTCATAAACTTATGAAGTCCGCCCATTTTTTCTATTACCTCAATCCCCGGCCGAAGATAAAGATGGTAAGTATTCCCAAGAATAATTTGCGCATCGATGGTTTTTAATTCGTCTGGAGACAATGTCTTCACAGAGCCAAGCGTCCCCACCGGCATAAAGACAGGAGTATCTATGGACCCATGAGCAGTTTTTATCTTCCCCAACCGAGCCTTTGTATTTTTATTTTTTTTTAATAAATCAAACTCAAAACTCATATCAAACCCCTTTCGTCCTAACTATAGCAATATATAGTGCTATATCGTAGCTTACAAATCTAAAAATTCTTTAAATACCGCGTTTGTTTTTATTTTTTTATAGATACCATTTATAGTAACCGGGCTCATCTTATATTCTTTCCCAATCTCTTTGTAGGTAAACCCCTTTGCCAGCATTTGTCCTACTCTATATCTCCTTGCCGCCTCCTCAAGCTCTTGGTGAGTAAAAATTGCCGTCAATAAATATTGTAATTGTTTTTTTGTTTTCGCTTTCCAAATAAGCTCCACGATATGCCCGGTATCATTATATTCAAAATTCCTGCCATAAGAGAATTGCTTTACCATAATTTGATTCCTCCTTTTTATTTACCACCAACTCACTATAGCAATATATAGTGCTATGGTCAAGAAACAAAAGGAGTCTGTTAAAATAAACATCGGATGCTAATTGTTTGGACACAAAAAGAGACCTCAAGAGGTCTCTTTTTTAAAAATATGATATCCAGTTGTTATTTCAGTTCTACAGTTGCGCCAGCTTCTTCAAGCTTTTTCTTCATTTCCTGTGCTTCATCTGTAGGAACATTTGCTTTTACTTCCTTTGGAGCGCCTTCTACTAAATCTTTAGCTTCTTTTAGTCCAAGCTCGGTTACTTCTCGTACGGCTTTGATAGCTGCGATCTTGTTTCCGCCCGCGCTAGCTAAGATCACTGTGAATGCAGTCTTTCCTTCGGCAGCTTCTCCGCCAGCAGCTCCGCCTGCCACAGCACCGGATACGGCTACTGGAGCAGCAGCAGATACGCCGAATCTTTCCTCAAGAGCTTTTACAAGCTCAGAAAGCTCTAATGCTGTCAAACCTTCTATAGTTTTTATAAGATCCTTGAATTTCCCAGATGGTTCCGGTTTTTCTTCTTTTACTGGTTCTTCAGCTTTTGGCTCTTCTTTTGGAGCTTCTTCTTTTACTTCTTCAGCAGGAGCTTCTGCAGCTTCTTCTTCTGAAGCAGTTTCTGCCGGAGTTTCTTCAGTAGTTTCTTCTTTTACTTCCTCGTTGTTTGTGTCTGTCATTTTTTCTTCCTTTCTATTAAAGCGTGGATTATCGCTGATTGCGACGCCAATTTACGCTGATTAAATTGTTTTATTAATGATTTCAAATATTTATTAGATATTGGTTATTGGAAATTGGAAATTATTTCGTCTTGCTATATTGATCCAAAACACTTACCAAACCTCGAAGATTACCTTGCAAAACGGATGCGATACCACGAAGCGGTGAAGCAAGCGAACCGACGATTTTAGCATACATCTCTTCTCTGGAAGGCATAAGTGCTAAACTCTTTACCTCTTCTAAGCCGATAGACTTCCCGTTCAAAAATCCCCCGATAAGCTCAAGTGCTTCGTGGCTCTTGGAAAACTCATAGGTTACTTTTGCCGGCTCAACCTCGTCATCGTAACCAAACGCAGCTGCTATCGGGTGATCTTTCAAACTTTCTAGATCTATATCCGCCTTTGCGTTTTTTACCGCGATTTTAAATAAAGTGTTTTTGATAACCTTGAACTCGATCCCTTTTCCTCGAAGCTTATTTCTAACGTCGTTTATCTCTTCTACGGAAAGACCGCGATAATCAGTGAAGATAATAGACTTAGAATTCTTGATCTTCTCAGCAACCGCTTCGATCATCTCTTCTTTCTTGTCTCTTGTAATAGCCATTAAAATTTTCTCCGAAATTATCTCCTAATTAATACAAATTGTTTTTCGAATTCAACCTAATAAAAAAGTTTTTGGATATATCCCAAAAACATTAGTGAAAATTCGAGTCCCATTCGTTGCATCATTTGGGACTGATCGATTCCGATCTTTCTCCTCGGTAGCATTATTAAATCTCTCGACCGCTACTGTCTTTGGAATATTTGAATGTAAATAAATGTTACACGATTTCGAAAATTAGGTCAAGAGTTTTTTGGAAATTAATCGGAATTTTGCATTTTTTTCGCCTTGATCACATTTTTCATCAAACAAGCAACAGTGAGCGGACCAACACCTCCGGGGACAGGAGTTATGAGCGACGCTTTATTTTTAACATTTTCAAAATCAACATCTCCTTTTAAAACACCATCGGTCCTCGTAGTCCCGACGTCGATGACTACCGCCCCGTCTTTCACCATGTCTGCTGTGACTAGGTTTGGTTTCCCTACCGCCGATATCAGTATATCTGCATCTCGGCAAACTTCTGCCGTATTTCCCGTTTGTGAATGACAAACTTCAACACTTGCCCCTTTGTTTTTCAAAAGCAACGAGATCGGTTTTCCAACCAGTTTGCTTCGCCCCATAATAACAACTTTTTTATTTTTCACGTCTACATCATATTCCTTCAATATCTCCAAAATCCCAAGAGGAGTCGCTGGATAGAGGTCACTTTCATCATTTTCCAAGCTTTTTTGGTTTTCGTCCGTCAAACCGTCTACATCTTTTTTGGGATCTATATAATTTATGATTTCATAAGGATTTAGCTGTTCCGACAATGGCAACTGAACTATTGTGCCGTTAATTTTACTGTCTTTATTCCATTCTAGGATTTTCCCGACCAATATTTCCTTTGCAGGATTTTCAAATTCGGTTAAGTAAAATCCGATACCGATATCCTCTGCTCTTTCTCTTTTTTTCGAAACGTAAATCTCTGAAGCAGGATTTCCTTTAACAAGGATGACACCCAAACCAAAAGAGTTGCCCTTTTCCTTTTCTTTGGCAACTTCTTTTTTTAGACCCGTCGCAATTTTATTTGCTAACTTTTTCCCGTCTATAATCATCTCTTACGAATTACAAATTTACTAATCTACAGATTTTACTTATTTGAATTATTTATTGTTTACTGCTAGCTGCTAACTGGCCAATCCCCGGAACGCTAAAATTTTTTGTTATTTCTCTTACTTGTTTGCGAGCTTTGTCTGATATTTCTTTGTTCTCTGGATTTTTAAGAACATTTTCTATGATCTCTGCAATATTAATCATCTCATCTTCCCCAAAACCTCTCGTAGTAACCGCCGGCGTTCCAACCCTTATCCCAGACGCGACCATCGGCGGATGTTGATCATAGGGAATCGCATTTTTATTTACGGTTATACCAACTTCATCAAGTAAAACTTCAGCTTCCTTGCCTGTAAGCCCGACAGCTGTGACATCGACTAAAAGCAAATGATTATCAGTCCCACCAGAAACTATTCTAAAACCCCTTTTTGTCAGTTCTTCAGATAATACTTTTGCATTCTCTACTACTTTATTGGCGTAATCCTTGAACGATGTGTCCAATGCTTCTCTGAAACAAATCGCTTTGGCAGCGATGGTGTGCATCAGAGGTCCGCCTTGTATGCCTGGAAAAACAGCACTATTTATCTTTTTGATCAATTCCTCTTCATTACAAATAATAAATCCGCCTCTCGGTCCTCTAAGTGTCTTGTGAGTTGTAGAGGTAACGATATCTGCATATGGAACAGGTGAAGGATGAGCGCCACCGGCAACCAGTCCGGCGATATGAGCCATATCAACCATATAGAGAGCACCAACAGACTTCGCTATTTCACCGATCCTTTGAAAATCAATGATTCTAGGGTAAGCGCTTGCGCCTGTAACTATCATTTTTGGCTTCAATTCTTTCGCTTTTTTTTCGATCTGGTCGTAGTCTATGGTTTCAGTTTCTTTCGTCACCTCGTATTCGACAAAGTTATAAAGCTTTCCGGATGAGTTCATCTTGTAGCCGTGTGTCAGATGTCCCCCATGAGCCAGACTTAATCCTAGAACCGTATCTCCCAACTCTAAAACTGCGAGGTAAACCGCCATATTGGCTTGCGCTCCGCTATGAGGCTGAACATTAGCGTACCGAGCGTCAAAAAGCTCCTTTACTCTCTCTATTGCGATGTTTTCGATCTCATCGTAATACTCGCAACCGCCATAATACCTTTTGCCCGGAAGTCCTTCACAATATTTATTTGTAAGAATAGATCCCATCGCCTCCATCACTTCTGCAGAAGTATAGTTTTCAGACGCGATCAGTTCAATCCCCTCAACTTGACGGGTTTTTTCCTTTTCTATAAGTTCGAATATTTTCAGATCTTTTTCTTCAATCGACATAATAAATAAATTATAGCAGATAAGGATTGCCCAGACTAATCATTGATAGGAATTTCCACTCCTGATCTTTTTAGGAGAGGGAATAATATTTCTAGAGGAAGCGAGTATAGAAGTCCAGTCAAAGACCCCTCAATACTGTTTACTAGAGAATGTGCATATTTACCGCCGATAAACAACCCGGCAGCATATTTTGTAACATCTTTGGAATTTGCGTAATTTTCTATCTCACCCTCTGTAAATTCTCGAAAAATAATTTTTGTAGTCACGACATCTTCAGATACTATGTCTCTTTCATTGTCGATATAACAAAAACCAGTCACAAAGTCGGCTATACTTCCAGACAAAGTCCCCAGCATTTCTTTTGCTTCTTCTTTGTCTTTGGGTTTTTCTAGCTCTCTCCCATCCTGGATAAAAAACCATCTGCAGCTATGATGATGCCATTATTATCTTCCGCAACCTTTGAAGCTTTGGCTTTAGCAAGCTTTAATGCCCTTGTTTTAAAGTCTTCATCTCTTATTATTTTCTCGTCAATATTTGAGACAATAGTTTGAAAATTAATTTCCACCTTTGGGAGTAAATCCCTCGTCTTCAGACGATCCTTTTAAGAAATGATATAATGTACCTATGCAAATATACCGTGATACT
>PFMH01000069.1 GCA_002785325.1 bacterium (Candidatus Howlettbacteria) CG_4_10_14_0_8_um_filter_40_9
TCTATAATTGGCTCCGATACTCGTGCTTGACTTAATTAGCTGTCCTATAATGGGTAGTGTGATAACGTTTTTAGGAAGCTTTTTTGCAAACTTGATAACTCCCTCTCCAAAGCAGCTCGTTCTTTTTTTTAAGTCGTATTTCCTGTTATTACTATCGTTCTTCATTGGGAATTGTTAATTGCCTGCCCGAATCTCGTCTTGATTCGGCGAAGCGGGCGGTCGAGGCGGGGATATTGGAAATTATTTGCCGATTTTCTCATCGGCAAATCTCTCTTCTTGTCTCTTTCTGTTGAGTTCAAACATGGTCTCGAGTTCTTTTTGGCTGGCGCTCTCCCCAAATGATTCATATTCAAATTTTTTTGTCGGTTTGACAGTCGCCATTTCCTGGATAGTCGGTTCCTTCCTTTTTTCTTTTACCACTTCCTTAGCTTTTACGAGGAGTTCGTTTATTTTTCCGCTTGATGTTTCCGAAGCAGCTATCGTGTCGGTAAGATCGCTTGGCTCCGAAAGACTCTGCGTGCTTTGGGTGGATGCGACGATCCCTCTGCTTTGGAGTTCGTCCTCAAAACCTCCAGAGTCGATGATAAAAGCAAGCCGTTCCAGATTTTCCGAAGAAATATTTTTCTCAAACACCTCTTCTTTTTTTTCAACCACTTCTTCTTTGTGGACGTAAGGCAGTTTTTTCCAGATCCTTTTTCGGGGCTTGGCCATAGCAAAAACCACCGACATCAGATAAACCTCAAACGGTCGATCTCCCGGCTTGAAAAAAGCGAGAGCTAGGAAAAAAGATCCGACGATAGCGGCTATAGGGAAAAAGAGAAATCCGGGTACGGAATATTTTATGACGAAGAGTATGCCGAAGCCGACCATAAGATACAGAAATTGTTTTAGCGTCAGCGGTCCGATAACTTGGTCTTCGATATCTATATTTTGCGGAACTTTATATTGCATAGGGTTATTATCTTTTATGTGTTTTATGGATTACACCCAACATGCTAGAATTATTTCTTTTTTAAAAATCTCAAGATGTAATCTATATATTTAGTGTAGTCCTTGATGCAATCTTTTATCGAAGAATGCACAAGGGCGTAATCTACTTTGTCATAATCATGGACAAGGATATTTCGCGTAGCAACGCTTTTTGATATTTCTATAGCAAACTTGTCCGGATATATTTTGAGAGAGCTTAGTTTTAGAAAGGTGTCTCGATAATCTCTCGGTGGCTCTTCCTTCTCTAGTTCAGCGCAAATATGTTGATTTATGTCGATCGCTCTGTTTATTATTCTCTCTAGTATTCTCTCAAGCGCAGCAGACTTTAGGTAGTCTTTCGATAGCTCTTCAATGGAGAATTCTTCTAGCTTGGCGAGCTTTACTAGGTCGTCCTGTATGAGTGACACCTTTCTGTTTATAAAGTCTTTCTTAACCATATGTTTTTCTTAGCAATTTTTGTCTTTTTTCAATGAGTGTGGATTCAAGGTCATGAAGACTCCTTGAGTCCATAAAGTCTCTATAGGCAAATGCTTTGAATTCCAAAAATGCTATCTCGTTTCCGTAAAGCAACTTGCCAGACATGGCCACCTCATATCTAAAAAGAGGGTTCGCATTATTTAGAAAGCTTAGGTCTACATCCTTGCCTCTAAAAACCTTTTGCAGTCCAAAAATTATTCTCCCAAAAGTTTTTGGGTCGCCCTTTGCTTCTTCTTTGAAATAAATAGCTATATCTAGATCGCTTTCTTCATTCTCTGTCCCGACCGCATATGATCCGAAGACAACGATAAACTTAAGTCCAAAATCTTGCCCAATAGTTTTTAATATCTTTTTTTGTTCTAGTTTTAATCTAAACATAGTAACATTATAGGTCTTTAGGCGCCTGTTCGCAAGCACAGAAATGACGATTTGTCCCGTCAGGTTTAGCAAGAGCAAGGGGCGGACCCTTGCTCTCCTTGCTTTTGATGCTTATGATTTAGATAAATTGATTTAATACAAATGGTCCGATAACTTGGTCTTCGATATCTATATTTTGCGGAACTTTATATTGCATATTAAATGATTGTTTTAACTGCGTTTGTTATTTTTTCTTTCGCTTTTTCCCAATCGAAATCTTTGATCATTTCTGGCAAAGGTTCTCCGTCGGCATCCTCAAAATAGGTAAGACTTTTCACAATATGAATTTTATTGTAGTCGATCTCGGAATATTTTTTTTCATAAAACCCGATCAGTTCTTTTATACTAAACTCGTAAAGTAAGAAATAAAGATCCACAAAATCTTTCTTGCTTCCTCGAGAGGAGATGGTATCTATCTTCATAGCAGAAATGTCTCTTTTGTCGGCAAGGTTTACTCCATCAAAATCAGAAAAAGGAAAAAGGGACCGATAGTCATATCTCATGAAGCTTATTTTTACTCCATCAAGTATTCCGTGCAAAGTCCCCTCATCTTTTCCGGTAATTTCAAATTTCCCCAAGCTCACAAGGGTTTTTTCTAGGGGGCTTAGATCAAACGAATCTTTAGAAAAAAAGTCAAGATCAATAGACTTCCTATGTCCAAGCTGGATAGCAAGAGCGGTACCGCCAGCTAGATAAAAAGCATTGACTGAAGACTTTATCTTTTCCAAAACAAGCTTTGTCTTTTTGTCGATTGATTCCGGATGCATAGCTTCTGATTAATGTTAAAATACTGGCACCAAAAATTTTGAGACTTTCTGTCAAGTGTTCTGTTTGAAATAACGACATCCTTTATACATTTTTCTCCATAGAAGTCGCGAGCCCACCTAAAATCTTCTACATTGCCAAAAAGGAGAATCCTTTCGATGATAAACTTTTTGTGCTTTTCAGCGTCTAGGGTTTTTAGCTCAACATCCCAAAAAAGAGAGGTTTTCTTTAGCGTTTCCATTCTCATATTATAGCATAATGGTCCGGTTAGAAAAAGCACAAGGATGCTACTTCTTCCGTCTACTATCGAGCATACGGCAAGGTTCCGAACCTTGCTAAGTATAAACTATTAACTATGGCTTAGCGATCCGCCACTTCTCACTTCACCAAACTAAATTAGTGTACTGATTGATTCGGTATGTTGAAATGTTTGAATAGTCGGAACCAAAAAGAGCAAGGGACGGACCCTTGCTAAGAGAAGGGGATAATAATAAGTCAGAATAGTTAGAAGACATTCGACATCGCCCCATCTAAAAGCTAATAGCTGATAGCAAGCAGCCAATCACCGCGGGACGTTGTATCGCATAGTTTGTTATAAAGCTGGCTTTTTAGAAAATTCCTTAAACTATTGGGCGGTTTGCAGTGGGCGGAGGCGTATCTTTGTGCTATAATTTACTTATATGATGTGGGATTATACAAAAAATGAATATAGCAAACAAGCAGAGGCCGATGTTTTGTGGCGCTTGGAGAGAGAAATAAACTATGGTTTTGGGAAGAAAAAATTGGACAAAACATTGGTGAAGAAATATCTGCCTAAGCTCAACATCCCCGAAGACCGTAAGGCATTTTTGGAGCTGCTTCTATGCAACAAAAAATTTTGACAGATTCTCAAAAAAAGGTTATCGCAAAAGTTGCGAGCGAGCCAAAGCTAAAGGATTTTTATCTTTCCGGCGGGACAGCTCTGGCTGCTTACTTTTTGCATCATAGGATTTCGGATGATTTGGATTTTTTTACTGAAAAAGAAATTGATAAAATCTTTCTTCATAAATTTGTAGCAGATTTAAAAAAAGCGTTAAAAGCAAATAGCGTCAGGTATGACCGTTTATACGATCGTAATATTTTTACTTTTAAAATGGAAAAAGAGGAGTTCAAGACCGAGTTCACATACTACCCTTTCAAAAAGCTCTCAAAGTCAATCTTAGAAGACGGCATAAGAGTAGATTCCTTCCGCGATGTTTCTGCGAACAAACTGATGGCTCTCTTGGACAGGTTTGACCCAAAAGACTTTGCCGATATTTACTTTATTCTCAAAGAAAGAACGCTTGACGCCGTGAGAAAAGATGTGGAGAAAAAATTTGAAATGAAAATAAATAATATTTTTTTGGGGTCCGAATTTGCTAAGGCAAGAAGGATTGATGCTTTGCCCAAGATGGTAAGAAAAATAGGGGTAAATGAGTTAAAAGACTTTTTTTCAAAACAGTCAAAAGAACTAGGGAAAGAGATTTTTAAGGACTAAAGAGCAATGGGTGGCCCCTTGCTAAGAGAAGGGGATAATAATAAGTCAGAACAGCTAGAAGAAATTAGATATCGCTCCACCTAAAAGCAAATAGCTGATAGCAAGCAGCCAACAGCCAATCACCGCGGGACTTTGTATTGCATAATAATTTCTAAAACCCGGGACCTTCTCCTGGTGGTGCTTGTTGTGCTGAATCCATTGGGTTACGTGGGGGTTGAGCACCGCCACCGCCACCTTGTCTCCCCACGATTTCAGTAAGGCGAGCTAATGCTTCGGGACTTAAGTGTTGATTTACCTGACCCATCCCTAGTTCTTCACCCTTTCTTAGGGCATTCCTTAATCCCTCATTACCTTTACCGCTAAAGGCTTCACTTATATCGTCTGCACTGTAACTCCCGATGACAGACCGACCGTCTGCCGAGGTTGATAAAGCAGTAATAGCACCACCTTTTAGATCTGTTAACTTCTTGCCTTTTGCTGAAGCTATGGCTGCCCCTTGCAACTTACTGTTGCTACTTTGCAATGAAGCTCCAAGGTTTCCCTTTATAGCAGATCCAAATAAGGCCCCATCTGTTTTCGAAAATCTTTCGAGATATTTTTTTTGGAGCTTAAACTCTGGCTTTCCGGGGTTGTCCTGTAGGCCTTCATCTGCTGCTAATTTGTTCATAATAGCATGGATGTCTTTGTTGTTCTGGCCTCTCCAATTTGTTTTATCTAAAGATGAAAGTCGACTATTTAGTTCATCTCTACCTAGCCCTCCCTCGTTAAGCAGCTTGACCTTTTCAGCAACCTCTGCATTTCCAGATCGTCCCCATGCCGTGTCTCTTTCTAGCTTTGATCTATATCCAGCAGCTCTTTTTAATCCTGGTATCTGACCCATTCCTGCTCTAATCTTAGCAGCTCTTTCAGCTGTCTTTCTCTCACTGTCTTTCTTTCTTTGAGCCAGTAGCTGTTGCCCTGTCTTAACTCCAGGGATGTGTTTTGCTCCCCCTCTTACTCTCTTGTCCCATGCAGCCATGACTTTACCGCCCATCTGAAGAGGGATCGCGGCTGCCATAAAGTAGGCTGCTGCAGCAGTGAGAATGTAAAAAACGTTTTGAAAATTATCTAAAAAGCTAGTGTTTAT
>PFMH01000104.1 GCA_002785325.1 bacterium (Candidatus Howlettbacteria) CG_4_10_14_0_8_um_filter_40_9
TTAAATACGCTCTTTATCTTGTCAAAAGTTTCCGTAAACTGACCGCCTATCCCCATCTTTGCCCTCTCTTCATAGGAGTAAAGCATAAGCCCTAAAGCTACCGCATATATGGGATCGTTTACTTTATCGCTGACGCCCCTGATACCTTTCGGTAATCCTACGGTTACGGGGATTTTTAGGACTTCCTTTGCATAATCGCTTATGTTGGCCAAACGGGCTCCACCGCCGACGAGAACCGCTCCAGCGGGGAGCAAACCGTCCCTCTTTATTTTCTTCAGTTCATCGCTTACCATTCTAAATATCTCAAAAAGTCTAGCGTCTATGATGGAAGAAACATCTTTCTTAAGCACTGTTTCCTCTTCTTTAACGTCTATCTGAGAAAGATCAATCTTATCTTTTGGATTAACTTTTTTAGCATTTGCATCGCCGTATTTGATCTTTACTTTTTCAGCTATATCAACCGAAGTCCGAAGTCCGATCGCTATATCGTTTGTAATGTGCCCCGATCCGACTGGTAAAATCGTAGAGTAGAGAACGCTTCCTTCTTCAAATACACAAATGCCCGTTGTTCCGGCTCCGATATCTATAAGGATGGTTCCTAAATCCATCTGTCTTTTGCTCAAAACTGCCCTGGCTGCGGCTAATGGAGAGACTATTATGTCTTCTTCCTTTAGTCCGGCTTGGCTTACACATTTGGTAAGATTTCGAAGGGCTGGCTGAGAAACGGTAACTATATGCGTTTCTATCTCCATCCTGACGCCATTCATCCCTATCGGATCCTTTATGTCTTCCTGACCGTCTACAGAGTAAGATCTTGGCATCACATGCAAAATTTCCCTGTTTGAAGGTATCTGTATCGCTTGAGCAGCTTCCTCGGCCCTTATAAGATCATCAACCGTTATCTCATGATCGGCCCTGCCAACCGCGATAACGCCCCTGGAATTCATAGATGTGACATGACCTCCGTTTATGTTTACTGTAGCATGCCCAATACTTATTCCTGCCATCCTCTCAGCTATTTCTATAGATTCCGATATACCGCTTACAGTCTCTTCCACTTCGTTTACTATTCCCTTTCGCATCCCTGTCGTATTTGAGATCCCTACGCCTATTACCCTTACGGAGTCCTCCCCTTCAGGGATACCGACAACCGTACATACTTTTGAGCTTCCAACATCGAGCCCTACAAATATTTCTTCATTTTTCTTGTTTGAAGCCAAAATTTCCTCCGTAACTAAAAAAGATTATTTTTAACAATTCTCTATATAGAGATTATAATGAATTTTTCAACTCTTTTGAATACTTTTATGATACCACATCTGAATGTATAAACTAACTACTGTGGGGGTATTGCGGTCAATATGTCGTATCCGCCTCTCGTAACCAGCACGGTGTGTTCAAACTGAGCGGCGTTTTTGCCGTCGGCGCTTTCTAATGTCCAACCGTCATTTTTCAGGTTTAACTCCCCGTCTCCGCTCGTTACCATAGTCTCTATGGCCAATGTCATCCCCGCCTTTAGAACCATTCCTGTATTTTTTGAACCAAAGTTCGGTATAGTCGGTTCTTCGTGAAGCTCCTTGCCCACTCCGTGACCGGCTAAGGATTTAAAAACATTGAACCAATTTCTCTCCGTATATTCCTGTATAGCGCAGGAAATATCTCCTACTCTGGCTCCGTCCTTTACTTTGTCTATCCCGGCAAACATCGCGCCTTCAGTAACCTTCAAAAGCTTTTTATCGTTGTCTGAGATCTCTCCAACAGGTACTGTAATGGCCGAATCCGTGATATGACCGTTGTAAAGCACCCCCATATCGACAGTCACGACATCGCCTTCGGAAATTTTCCTTGAAGACGGCAAGCCGTGAACAACCTCCTCGTTTACCGATATACAAGAACTAAAACCATAAGCTTTTGAACCTGCCGGTTGATACCCTTTGAACGCCGGTTTTACGCCGTATTTTAGGCAGAGACGGTTGATACTGTTTTCGATCTCGATAGTTGTGGTGCCCGCTTGGATATTCCTTGAAATCTCATTTAGTATCCTTGCTAATATCTCACCGCCCTTTCGCATGTTTTTTATGGCAGATTCGTCTTTTATAAGTTCCATCATGATATTTTTTGTTTTATTTCTTCGGCAACTTCATCGACGCTTTTATCTCCGTTTACGCTTAAAAGAAGCCCTTTGTTTTTATAATATCCTACTACGGGCAGAGTATTTTCCATATAAACTTCGATGCGTTTTTTCACTATTTCCGGTTTGTCATCTTCTCTCTTTTCCAACGTTCCCCCGCACGTAGGGCATTTTTCTTCATTCGTCATAGAGGTATAGTCGCACTTAGGGCAGACATTTCTTTTTGATAGTCTAATCACAAGTTTTTCTTTTGGAACATCCAGAAAAACAACATGGTCTATATTTGACTTTGCCTCTTTTAGCATCCTTTCCAGTTCTTCCGCCTGTTCTAATGTCCGAGGGAAGCCGTCTAACACAAAACCGTGGTCCTCACTTACTTCCGATATTTTCTCACTTATCGCCTCTAGTATAAACTTATCTGGTAAAAGACCGCCCTCATCCATTATTCGTTCGGCCTCCTTGTTTTTCTCGGTCAAATGTCTAGTGATATCGCCCGAGGAAATAAGAATTAAGTTCAAAAATTCTTGCAGTTTGAGAACCTGCGTATCTTTTCCCGAACCGGGAGCACCCATTATTATAAAATTTTTATGGATATTTTCTGAAATATTTCCCTCTCTTTCTTTTCCATACTCTTAGCTTCTTTTTCGGACTTCTCGTGATCGAAGCCTCGTAAGTGCAAAATCCCATGTATAAACGCCTTCACCATGTCAGTTTTCAAATCTTCTCTTATATTTTCTTTGATAAAGTCTTTACAGATCAAGATCTCGCCCGCACACTTATCATCGTATATAAAGGTAAGTACATCCGTAGCCTTATTTTTTCGCCTAAAATCCCAATTTAGATTTCTTATCTCGTCTTTTCTTACAAAGATAAGGTTTATGTGCCCTGTTTTTTTATCCCCGTATTTTTCTACCGCTTCGTTAAAAACCGTCTGAATTTCTTCTTTTTTAAGCGGTGTATGAGAGCCGATGATGTTTAGATCAAGCATTATTTATCGCTCAATACTTCTTTTACGACACTGCCTACTATTCCTCCGTCCGCTTTTCCCTTAAGCTCTAACATCGCTTTCCCCATAAGCTTGCCGAAATCTGCTTCACCCGTAGCGCCCGTTTCTTCTTTTAATTTTAGAACTATTTTCTTCACCTCTTCCAAAGACATTTTTTCCGGTAAATATTTTTCCATGATCTCAAGCTCTTTCTCTTCTTTTTCGGCTAGATCGTTCCTACCTGCGCTTTTGTACTGCCCGGCTGCCTCTCTCCTCTGTTTCGCTTGCTTCTCGATGATACTAAGCTCTTCTTCTTCTGTCAGCTCTCGTTTTGCGTCTATTTCGGCGTTTTTTAAAGCTGACTTTAAAAGTCTCAAAGTAGAAAGTTTGAAATCTTCCTTTTTTTTCATTGATTCTACTATTTCAGACGAGATGTCTTTGGATATATTCATCTAAGCTCCTCTTTAAAATCTCAACGCAATAAAATGATTAAAAAATCGCTTGTTGGCTGAAATCTCATAATTTCGGCTGCAAATCATTCAAATCTTCGCGGAGTATCCAGATACTCCTTCTCGATTTTCATAATTTTCGCTCGAAATTCTGAAATTTCAAACACAACATAAGATTTTAAACAGGACCTAAGAATTTAGGATAAGTTGTCTCATTTTTCTCGCTTTGGCAGACTCTTTTCTTATGGCCACAGCTCTCTGCTCCCTTTTCGAAAGCGGTTTTTCAAAATATTGTCTTTTTTTGGCGTCAGCAAGACTACCGCTCTGATGAACTTTACGGCTAAATCTTCTCATAAGGCTTTCGAATCCTTCTTTTTCTTTTCGTACTACATACTGCATCTATATCACCTCCTAAATATTTTCTCCCCAATGCAAAATATTATTTGCTTATCTAATATATCAAATCAGAGACCAAAAGTAAAGACGGAACTTAATAAATATTTTTGAACACATTTATTATCCAGAAACCTTAGACCCTAGTTTCTTGCCTCCGATCAAGTGAATATGCAGGTGGTCGACTAGCTGTCCGCCATCTTTGCCTGTATTTATCACTACTCGATATCCTTTTTCGCTTACACCCTCTTTTTCGGCTATCTCTTTAGCGGCTGTAAAAAGATCACCGAATATACCCATATCTTGAACCTCATTTATATTTGATATATGAACTTTCGGAAGTATCAAGATATGCACCGGAGCTTCAGGATTTATATCGTGAAAGGCCATTACTAAGTCGCTCTCATAAAGAAATTCTTTAGAAATCTCTTTCGAAGCAATCTTACAGAATATGCAGTTTTTATCCATATGATAATATTTAATCGATTCAACATTATCTTAACAATTATTATTAACATAAAAAAGACTTGACAAGATAAAGTCCATATGCTATACTCTCCTATGTCTCTCGGAAACGAGGGATTTTTAGTTCCTTAAAGCTTAAACTAAAAAAAGGAACATCCATTGTTGAGGGTAGAAAGAGAGGTTTAACGCCTATATGCGTAGAATCTTAAACATTATCATGATATTAGGACTCATGATAACGAAGATTCAGGGGGTAGAAGCTCAGGAGAATGTCGTAGTTCTACAAAACAAAAACGAAAGTCAAATTGAAAATAAAATAAGTGATCCGAATGTTATAGCCAAAATGATTACTGAAAACCCATATGACTACGGTAATCAGAAAAAAGCTGACGGAATAATGTCGGAATACGCCAGTGAGATCGAAAAAGAAAAACTTAAAAAGGAAGCCGAACGTAAAAGGTTGGAAGAAGAAGCAAATAAGAAAAAGAAAGTTATCGTTGCTTCTGTCGCAGTAGACTCTAGGTCGGAGTTTACGCCGGTCTACCAAGCAGCCGCTTCAAGATTCGGTATCGAATGGCAACTTCTAAGAGCCGTTCATATAGTAGAAACCGGTGGTAGAGGCGACACAACTGTCTCTTCTTATGCCGGAGCTCAGGGACCGATGCAGTTTATGCCATCGACCTTTAGGGCTTACGCTATAGACGGCGATGGAAACGGTGTCACAAACATA
>PFMH01000056.1 GCA_002785325.1 bacterium (Candidatus Howlettbacteria) CG_4_10_14_0_8_um_filter_40_9
AATTATACAACATTTTATATCACCGATCCAAAATTAAGGACAATCAATAAGGCTCAAGTTTGTGATCGGGTTCTTCATCATGGGATTTTTCGAGTTCTAGAACCTATTTTTGAGAAAAAATTCATTTTCGATTCCTATTCCAGTCGAAAAGAAAAAGGAACTCATAAGGCTATCAGTCGCTTTCGATATTTTGCTTGGAAGCTGTCGAAAAACAATACCAAGACTGTCTGGGTTTTAAAGTGCGATGTTAGAAAATTCTTTGATTCTGTTGATCATGAAATTCTTCTAAGACTAATATCAAAAGTAATAAAAGATGCAAAAGTGGTTAACTTGCTTGAAGAAATAATAGGAAGTTTTAAAGCCAATCTAAAGCAAGGAAGTTTTAATGAAGAGCGGGGCATACCTTTAGGGAACTTAACCAGCCAGCTCTTTTCAAATATTTATCTAAATGCCTTAGATCAGTTTGCTAAAAGAGAACTTGAGGAAAAATATTACGTTCGCTATGCTGATGATTTTGTTTTTCTAGGTACAGAGCTTAATCATTTGGAAAGCTTAGTTTCAAAGCTGGAAGTTTTTTTGCAAAACGAACTTCACTTGGAGCTCCATCCGAACAAGATTATTTTTAGAAAATTCAGCCAGGGGATAGACTTTCTTGGATATGTGGTATTCCCTCATCATACTGTACTAAGAACAAAAACGAAGAAAAGAATGATAAGAAAGATTAATGAGAAAAAGAATTCTCTTAATGGAAAACATAAGGATGACGATTCATTCAATCAGAGTGTTCAGTCATATTTAGGCATGTTAACTCATTGCAGGGGAGAGCGGATAAGAAAAGAGGTTGATAAAATTATCCAGAGTTGAAAAATTTTGTGGCGGACCGCCTTCGGCGGTATCAAAGACTCAAAAATCAATTCTCAAAGGATCATAGACTGCGGGAGAAAGAAACGCCGAGATCGCCACTCCGATCGTCAGGGTGATCACTACTGGCATCCACGCCATCCGACCCGAAGAAGCCGACACAGACCAACCTGCCGTCAGAAGCACGCCGCGATGTCCATGTATACATATCTTCC
>PFMH01000003.1:0-247 GCA_002785325.1 bacterium (Candidatus Howlettbacteria) CG_4_10_14_0_8_um_filter_40_9
AAAGAACAAAAAGGAGTTTCTGTCCTTACTCATTCTAATGTCGTGTCAATACAATAAAATGGCCTAGGTAAACGAGTTATAGTTTCTCATGGTGGAGTTGATAAATCTATAAATGTTGATGAAATATTAATTGCAGATAAATGCACACCTTCAACAGATATGGGATTAGAAAATGCTGGAGTAAAATATACAAAAAATGGAATCAAGGTTAATAATTATCTTCAAACTAATATCAAACATATTTATG
>PFMH01000003.1:301-764 GCA_002785325.1 bacterium (Candidatus Howlettbacteria) CG_4_10_14_0_8_um_filter_40_9
CAGATATTTACAGTTGGTATATTTTACAAACTGATACCGGAGCATTAATAACAAAGTTATTTGAAGGTAAAATTATAGTGGAAAGACCATGAGCAATTTTATAATAGCTGAGACCGAAATAAAACCGACAATAGCTAAAACGATTATTGAGCCTGTAATTGCTGAGACTGAAATTTCAGTTGAAGTTGGAAATGTTATCGGAGTAGGTGGAACTTTTTTATTTAATGATGACACGCAAATTACGATAAGTGAAACTGCCCCGACATCACCTGAAACAAATGATTTATGGATAGATATTTAAAGAGGTTTATATGAATGTTAATGAAGATATAAAAATTAATGCGAATGTTCTTATTCAGTTGTTTGATGAGAACGGCAAATTAAAAGCTGAGAGAAAAATTCACAACACCGTTACAACAGCGGGTAAACAAGGGATTGCTGACCAAATGTTAGCAAGTCCTAC
>PFMH01000003.1:792-1074 GCA_002785325.1 bacterium (Candidatus Howlettbacteria) CG_4_10_14_0_8_um_filter_40_9
GGTACAGGCACAGGCGGGACAACTCTGCTTACTGCTTATATAGCTTCATCAAGGCACGCTGTAAGCCCGGCAACCGACAGAAGTGGTGCGATTGTATCTTATTATCACACGTGGGCGGCAGGTGAAGGCACGGGAGCTATTGCAGAGGCAGGTCTATTTGATGTAGCTACTCAAAATACTGTTAATATGTGGCTCTATGCTTCTTTTGATGTTATCAATAAAGCGGCAGGGGATACTTTAGCAATAACATGGACATTGACTTTTGCATGAGAATAGACAAAA
>PFMH01000061.1 GCA_002785325.1 bacterium (Candidatus Howlettbacteria) CG_4_10_14_0_8_um_filter_40_9
AGCAGAATGCCTCATTTAAAACAACTAAGCTCCGACCGAAAGGTCAGAGTGTTCTATTTGGACCCGAAATCAAGGATGATTATAGTCAAGTCGAAATGACACACTTGCTCTTTTTTTCTCTTCCAATTTCCCTTAATATAAGGTATAATAAGCGTTATGATAAAAAAGATTATCCTTTTAAAATTAAAGATCATCGCCAAACTTATCCTGTGGAAACACAAGCCGGAAATTATCGGCATAACTGGAAGCTTGGGTAAGACGACGGCTAAGAATGCTGTTTACAAAGTTCTCGAGAAGGACTTTGATGTATATGTTTCAGAGAAATCTATGAACACTGACTTCGGTCTTCCACTTACGATAATGCGTCAAGAAACACCTCTAAATATTCGTAATATTTTAGCTTGGGTAAAAGTTTTATGGCTTGGAGCCAAGGAAATATACACCAAAGATTATCCGAAAATCTTGATTCTAGAGTACGGCCTCGACCATCCTGGCGATATAGGATATCTACTTTCTATTGCAAAGCCAGATATATCGGTTATTACAGGGATCTCGGATGTACACATAGAAGAGCTTGGAAGTGTGAAAAATATATTGGAAGAAAAAGAAAAACTGGTCTTAAATGTTCCTGGTGTGAAGGCTATATTGAATACTGATTTTGTTCAACTCAAAGATCTGGCAAAACGAATCGATAACGAAAAGTTAACCTATGGACTCAATTGTTTTTTGTCGGATGCAGATAGTTGCATAACGGCGACAAATGTGAAGAGTACATTGAGCGGTTTGACTTTCAGCATAAATTTTAAAAATAAATCGTATCCGTTAAAGACGAAACTTTTCGGCGAGCACTCTGCATATAGCGTTCTCTCGGCATTTTCTGTGGGGATCATGATGAATATGAAGCCGAAGGATATCGTCTCAAGATTGAAGGATATAGAGCCGACGAATGGAAGGATGAAAATACTGGATGGAATAGTTGGCTCTACTATCATCGATGACAGTTACAACTCCTCGCCAAAG
>PFMH01000105.1 GCA_002785325.1 bacterium (Candidatus Howlettbacteria) CG_4_10_14_0_8_um_filter_40_9
CTTCGCCTTTTCGTCAATCTTTGAAACTTTTTCATTTGAAGCAAGGTCGATGTAGCCTTCAAGAGTGGTTATCGGGGTTCGGAGTTCATGAGATGCAGTCGAGATAAACTCGCTTCTTAGCCTCTCAACTTCTTTTCTTTTTGTTACGTCTCTAAAAACACAAACTCCGCCGGTATTTTTACCGCTTGAGCTTCCTATCGGAGAATAAGCTCCAGAAATCTGGATGGTCTTCTTTTTTCTGTCAGCAAATGAAAGATCATCTCTCACTAAGTTTTCCCCCGTGTTCCAAACTTGCAGCATAGGGCAGTCTTTTTCGCAAACGCTGATACCCTCTTCATTTTTGAGTTTCATAACATTCCAGCATTTGAGACCTAGAGCAGACTTTTCATCCCAACCTGTCATTTCCGCCGCCGCTTCGTTGAAGAGCACTAGATTTCTTTCGCTATCAACGGCATAGATACCGTCGGTGATGCTGGATAGGATGGCTTCTTCTTGATTTTTATCGGCCGATAATTTTTCCGTCATTCCGACTATCTGTTGATTCTCGGATTTGTTTTTTCTGTAATTTATCCCTATTAGTAATAACAGAAGAGAAAGCAAAGCAAAAGACGAGACTGTCGGAAGCAAACTCAAAGGGGCTTCTATAATTTCAGTTTTCTTATATAAGAGGATATTAAAAAATATGTAAAGAAAAATAATCGAAGTTGAAAAAGCGCCGGCCGGGATAGAGATCAGATATCCGAAAACCAAAAGCGGATAAAAGATTATAAGGAACTGTGAAGTGGCGCCGCCTGTCAGGTCTATAAGGATAGTCAGATAAAAGGAAAAGATGGTGAGTAGTCCAAACAAGGCAAGATTTAGATCTTTTTCCGCTAGTTTTTTAAAAACAAAATAATATGCGATGCCTATAGGTGCTATAAAAGTAGCGATTCTTAGTATAGAGATAGCAATAGAATTTTGTTCCGAGATAAAAAAGATTGCACCCAAGAAAAGTATCGGAACGCATAGGTGGAAAATGAGAGCGGAGATATTTAGCTTTTTAGAAATCGATAGGATG
>PFMH01000063.1:0-5417 GCA_002785325.1 bacterium (Candidatus Howlettbacteria) CG_4_10_14_0_8_um_filter_40_9
GAGACCGTACTCTAGGATTAAAATTTTCGGATAATCTTTAGCGTATATATCCTTAGCCCCTAGCCACAATACTTTGCCCCAAGCGAGAATATTGCGGATATTCAGGGGTGTTTCTTGACGCATTATCGTTAGCGGTAGCCCGAAGTCGGTATTTAGATTCTTTCCGGCCGCATATATATCAAAATCATCCTTCAAAACCTTTGCTATCGTGTCCTTTGCCGTCGTCTTGCCCAAGCTTCCGGTAATGCCGATAATCTGCGGCTTTTGTTTCCACAAAATAAGTTTAGCGATGATTTTTAATTTTAAAAGGATAATCTTTTTTATCATAACGCTTATTATACCTTATATTAAGGGAAATTGGAAGAGTTTATTCATAATAAAGAATGCTCCGGCGTTTAACCGCCGGAGCATCTCATTGTATTTAAGCTTTTATGGCAAAGGTCAGTGTCCCAGATGCCACTAGCTTATCATTTACGGTAGCCACAGCTTCGCTCTTGCCGACCGACCCTCTCACTTTTGTGAGCTCGGTCGTGAGGACAAGAACATCTCCGGGTAAGACCTCTTTCTTAAACCGGAAACTATCAATACCGGCAAAAAGAGCGATTTGCCCTCTGTTTTCCGCTTTGCTTAAGATAGCAACTGCCCCCATTTGAGCCAAAGCTTCAGCGATAAGAACGCCGGGGACAACTGGATATTCAGGAAAATGACCCTGGAAAAACCACTCATCGCCTTTGATTGCCCAGGACCCCACAGCCTTCTTGCCTATTTCCAATTCATATACCCTATCGATAAATAGGAATGGAAACCTGTGTGGGATAATCTTCTCGATACCCTCTTGACCTAAGGGTAGGACAATCTCACAATTTTTATTCGAAAACCTATGTTCGCTCATAGTTGCTCCTTTTCAAAAAAGCAATTCCATCAAACTGCGTACTGACAATGCCAAGATATTAGCATAAAACTTATCGATTTTCAATTATAAAATTAATAAGAGATGGCGGGATTCGAGCATTCATATGCCGGATGATTCCAGAGTCTTTTTTGGAGCATATTCTTACAAGACGATTTTTTATCCTAGAACATTTTTTTCAAAGCGGGTTCTCACCATACCATTTCACAAGAAAAAATCCTCATCCTTTGGATGAGAACTTTTTCTTGGTGGACCAGAGCTTAAAATTTTGGAACACCTTTTGTGAAATAGCTCTTGAGTGGGAACCCACTCTAAAGATTATTTATGATGCCCAAAATATCAACAACACTAGCTGATATCCAGCGATTTGATGTTAAGCGCCTTCAAAATACGTTGCAACTTCTCAAAAGAGACATTCTTTTCGCCCCGTTCAACAATAGCGTAATAATTCGTATTAATTCCCGCCTTTTCCGCTACTTCTGACTGGCTTAGTCCTGCCTTTTCCCTAGCTTCTTTTAGCCGATTTCCAAGTTTTATAGATTCCTTGCTTTTCATATAAGCATATTTTACCACATTTAAGTTTAGAAATTATAGATCGTTTAACAAAAGGAGAAAAATGAAAAATCAAAATAATAAGTTATTTAACGAAACAACTTTTTACCCTGCGCTTATTAAAGACATGATCCAAGCAGAAAAAGAAGTTATTATTTACAGTCCCTTCATTAGTAAATATAGGGCTGATTTCCTTAGGAAGACCTTACTAAAACTTAAAGCAAAGAACATCCGTGTCTTTATCTTTACCCGTCCCGTTAACGAGCATGAAGCATATATGAGGGAAGAGATCAGATCAGTTATTGAAGACTATGTAAAAATTGGGGTTGATGTTATCTGTCTTGAAGGTTTTGTCCATGAAAAAGTCGCCGTTATAGATAGGAAGATTGTCTGGCAAGGAAGCTTAAATATCCTTTCTCAAAAATCCAGTAAAGAAATGATGATGCGGATAGCGGATGAAGACTTCGCCGAACAGGTTATATCTAATCTAAAGTTAAACAGAAAGTTGGCAACTAAGTATCAGCCCATAGATTCGGTTCATAACTTGAACCTAAGTTTTAGAATTTTCTTTCTTGAACCGATACTATCAGCGGTTAAATGGTCGTTATTTTCCATTTATCGGGTTATGATAGTATTGTTAAGATGTATTTTAATTATTTTTAATATAATTGACGCGATATTCAATAAAGGAAAACTATGACAGAACCATTAAAAAACATAAATTTCGATCCCCAATTTCCTGAGACGACAAAAGAAGAAATAGATAAGGCTATTTTGGAGTTTAAGGAAAAATTTGATAAGGAACTATCGCAAGCTGACGCTTTAAGATATGCAAATCTAAAAAACGAATTGGTTTATTGGCTGACATTAGAAAAGAAATGCGAAGAAAAAGATTGTATCACTGAAGATATGGCCAAAGAAACCAAAAAACTTTTTAAAAAGAATTACGGACAAGATATAACTTTAGAGTGGGCATTCCTAGAAGCTAAAAAATCTTTGATTATCACAATAGCTGACGTAAGAACGAGAATTGATAATGAGATAAGAGAGATGATAAAGAAATACGAATAATTATTTTTGCAAATCAACAATCCCCTTAATCTTTTCCTCTAGCCCATATCCATTGCAATGGCTCAAGAGTTCCAAATATGAAGACAAGTTCTTTTCACAGATTCTTTTTAACATTCGATTCTTTGTTTTAGTTCTTAAAATAGAAAAATGAGGCTTAATTACATACCCTAAAAAATCTATCCCTTGGTTAAGTTTTCTAATCTCTACTTTATTCGGGTGAAGCTCCATCCGAAGTTTTGCTTCCAAAAATAATTTGATCTTGACGCATATTTCTTCCAAATCCTTCTCATCATCACCCACAATCACAAAATCATCGCAGTAACGAATATAATATTTGATTCTCAGATCATGTTTAACAAACTGATCCAGTTCGTTAAGATAAACATTGGCAAAGAGCTGACTCGTGAGATTCCCGAGCGGAACTCCTCTCTCTCTCTCTCTCTCTCTCTCTCTCTCTCTCGGAAACCCCAATGAAGTCAAAGAGCTCTCCCGAATTGCCAAATAGAAACTTCCTACGATTTCTCTAATCAACCGCATCAAGTCCTCATCTTTGATCTTTTTTTCTAACAGCTCAATCAGCATCTCGTGATCTACACTCGCAAAAAATTTCCTGATATCACACTTCAAAACAAAGCATTTGCCTGTATAGTTTTTGCTTACTTTTCTCGTAAAATTCCCTAATCTTCTAACTGCCCTATGAGTTCCCTTCCCAATCCTGCAAGAATACGAATCATGGATGAATGCAGGGTCAAATATCGGATATAAAATTCTATGGATGGCGTGATGAACTATTCGGTCTTTTACTAAAGCTTTATGAATATGTCTAACTTTTGGATCGGTAATATAAAATGAGGTATAATCAGAATGCTTGTATCTTTTGTTTTTCAATTCGTGATGTAATGCAAACAGATTGTCTTCCAAGTGCCTCCCAAACTCTAAAACATCCGGTTTTTTTGTTTTTCCAATCCTAAATTCTTCCCAACTCAAAAATAGATTCTCTAAGGAAATAATAGAAAGGTATAAGTTATGGAAAATTTTCATGATACTCCAATAATTCAAAAGGTTTATAATCTTTACCGTGATTTTTATATTACAGTAGAAAAGATGCAAAAAAAGGATAAATACTCTCTCGGTTTAAAGATCCAAAATTCAATACTGGAAATTTTAGAACTCACCATAGAGGCAAGCAATTTGAAACAAGCTGAAAAGATAACTCCTCTAGAAAAAGCGAGTATCAAAACAGATCTCTTAAAAACCCTTATAAGACTTGCCCATGATATAAAGGCTATTGATCAGAAGAAATATATAAAACTAGAAGAACAGGTTCAAGAAATAGGAAAAATGATTGGCGGTTGGTTGAGATATATAAAATAGGCTGTCAAAAAAGACAGTCTATTTTAAATATAAGATACTCCGGAACGAACGCCGAAGCCGAACCATAGTTGTCATTGGCATTGTCGACCCTGTTCGTGTCAAACTTGAGCTTGCTGTCATTGAAGTTGAAATACGGAGCGTTCTCGAAGCTGCCATCGGCGTCAAATTGTTGCTCATATTCATCTTTTACCACTGAAGATTTACTTAAGATCCGAGAAAAGTATCTCTTCTGAACTTTATTCTAGAGCATTTATTTTCAAAAACAAAACCTCTACCAAATATGAGCAAGGAGTTTCTCAATATTTTCAGGCGCTCTTTCAATATCGCTTGGATATTGAAATTCTGGCCTATAAAAATACGATGGATTTCGACGGTTACAAACCATAATTTGTAACGCTTTATCTAATCTCCATATACATTTTAGTAGATTTGGTTATAAAAAGTAAGAGGGACGGAAAATCCTTACGGATTTCCCGTCCCAAGATCCAAAGACCAAAAGTCCCAAGGGACTAAGGACTAAGAACCAAACTCCGGAACGAACGCCGAAGCCGAACCACAGTAGCCACCGGCACTGCCGACCCCGCTCGTGTCAAACCCGAGCTTGCTGCCACGGAAGCTGAAATACGGAGCGATCTCGAAGCAGCCACCGGCGAAAAACGAAAACTCGTCTCCAGCGCAGTCGATCCAAAGATCGTCGAAATGCTGGAGACGCTCGGGATGCGTCAATAGCATAATCCCGATGGCAAACGCTCCTAGCCCGAACTCTCTGGAGTTCATAACTTCCAGTGCTCGGCGGACCGAACGGCCCCTGTGAAGAAAGCCGAACTGCGCCGGAAAGACCAGGATATCATGCCCTTCCTGCTTGCTGGTCGCCCAACGCCCCCAGGCCTTAACCGACTTCTTCGATTGGCGAAGATGACCATGGTCAAGTTGGCCCTCGCGGTAGTTATGAAACCTACCTCCTCTAGTCTCGCGAAGTTTGTCAAAAACCTTCTGCACAGCTTCGCCGTACGTCGGAGCGATCGATTCCCAGCGTGGGATGGCAAACCAACCCTCGGCGCTCGACGGAAGCTCGCCTTCGGCGATCTTCTCGTCAGCAAAACCGATACCCGGAAAAAGCTCCCGGAGCCTATTGGTCTGCTCGGTTATACCATGGGGCTTCTCATAGCCCGAAAGATAACCGTAGCTGGACTCAACTTCCTCCTCGGCGAACTGGTTGGACACCGAATGCTGCCGGATGGAAGCAACGATGTCGGCTTGAAACTCGTCGCCGTTTTCGATGAGCTTCTGGATCCCATCTTTGTCGAGACCGACTTCGGCAAGTGCCTTGTCGGCGGCGTCCTCAACGAACCTCTTGTACTGCTTTTCCTGACCGGATGTGATCGGTGGCACCGTCATCATCCTCCTTTCGTCTCTGCACTCCATTATTGGAGCAGCAAAAGAAAATACAAAAATCTTTATATACTCTTTACTGCTCCAAGTATTTCAAAGTGCGAAATTTGCGTTTATT
>PFMH01000063.1:5490-26664 GCA_002785325.1 bacterium (Candidatus Howlettbacteria) CG_4_10_14_0_8_um_filter_40_9
ATAACAATAAAAGGTAAGAACCCAAGCATCATCTTTTTGATATAAATATCTATGTTTCTAAAACCATAGGAGGTTCTCTTAAGCATTTTAATCTTAGTATGAGTCCCTTCCGTAAACGCATTTGTTGTTTTGTTCTCAAAGTAGTTTAAGATCTCATTCTCTAGTCTCTTTAGTGTTTTAGCAAAAGACTCAAGATAGGTGTTTTTAAGAGCATGAATATCTTCCCTGATCTCTTCCAGCTTCCTTTTTCCTTCTCCTCGGTTCTTACTGCCATAAAATCTAACCAGTTTTTGATATATATCCCATCTCGCTTTAAGGTCAGGGTATTCTTTAAAAACTTTGCTTAAATATTCTCTTTGTTTCTCGCTGAGTTTCCAATTTGGTTTCCTCATCGTCTGCCTTAAGTTTTCATACTTGTATCTGCCCACATCGGGACAAATGATTCTTCTATCGGCGTCAATCAGATTAGCGGCATAAAAGAGTACATGGAACTTGTCGATGACAGAGATTGCTCTCGGGAAGAAGCTCTCAACTACTCTTTGCTGTTTAAATCCCATATCAAAACAAAGTTCCGTGACTCTAGATAGTTCTTCCTTTGGTCTTTTCTCCAGATACCGGATTACTTCCTCTTTGTTATAGTAGGGCAAGATAGCCAGCAGTTTATGGTTTTTAAGATCACAAACCGTAATCATCATATGTCTTTTACCGTATGCATGTTCATCAAAACCCAGCCGTAACTCTCCTTTGGGCCAGGGATCATCAAATTTGATATTAAGCAGGCTCTTAGAGAGAAAACTGTAGCTCGTCTGATAGGATTCGCAAACGGTGCTGAAAGAACTTCTAGATAGAGCGTAAATAGCTTCAAAAGCATAGTTGTCCGTAGCTCTTGCTTTGACTTTGACAAATTCTGCTCTTTCGCTAAAAGGCTTTTTGCAAACATCGCAAGCGAATCTTCTTTTTAGGAACGATACTGTTACGATCTTTCCCTCATACTTAGAGTGCTTTACTTTTTTATCTCCTCCTTTTGCAAATAGTTTTTTTGATCTATTCTCACATTTAGGACAGACTGCTGTCTTTCTTCTAGGAGTAAGACTGATTATTATCTCTTTATCATACTTCTCAATCTTTTTTACTGAATACCCTTTAAAAGTAAAGAAATCTTTTGTAAAGTAGTTCATGGTAGGCCTCCTTAAGTTAATTCACGTTTCCTTAAGAAGCCTACCACTTTTTATTTAAAAATTACCAAAAAACTTGTCCTTACAACTTTTTCTCGCTTAGCTACGCGAGGATTTACCACACTAAAAGTTAGAGAGCCCGAGTTTTCCCAAAGATTCCTCCGAAACTTGCCCGGCTTCTTGAGCGGAGACATTTGTTTTTGAGGCGCTTTCGGCTATTTTGGAAGCAACATTGCTCGTCTGTTGGGAAGAAGCAGACATTTCTGTCATAAACCTTGATATCTCTTCTATCTTTTCAAATTGGTTTTTAGATCCGGCAACGATCTCTGTGACAGATTCGGATATAAGCTGTTCGCCGAGCGCTATCTGATA
Organism: bacterium (Candidatus Howlettbacteria) CG_4_10_14_0_8_um_filter_40_9; assembly: GCA_002785325.1. Lineage (GTDB taxonomy): Bacteria > Patescibacteriota > CPR2 > UBA1875. Next base: position 7,038 of record PFMH01000063.1, read on the forward strand.
AACGCTTTCTTCGAGACTTTTTATAGTTTTGGCCAGCTCCTTAGCGGTTTTTATCATCGGATAAGCGCGTATCCTGGAGATGAGGACTACTCCTGCGAAGAAAAGTACTGAAGCGAAAGCAATGACCAAGTGGCTGTCTCTCGCAAAGTATAGCGAGGCAAAAAAAGAAGTATATAGAAAAAGATAATATATATTTACCCTAAAATGCACTCTCATCTTTATATGTTTAATTTTCTAAAAAATCGGGTCTAACCTTGATCATAACTATAATCATATTATATGTCTGCCTCAGTTTTATCACAAGGGGTTTATCGGGGTATATTGAAAAAAACTGGCATAAGTTATAAAAATTGGATAGAATATAAGTAGTGAAATTCCTAATATCTAATTACTAATTTCTAATGAAGCTCCAATTGTTGAAAATTTCTAGATTTTGGCCATTATGATTTTATTGGAAGTTGTTAATTGTTAATTGGGGATTACCCGGAGGGAAACATGCAGTGTCCAAATTGCGGACGTGAAGCGATAAATATAAACGGCAGAGAGATCTGTCTCGACTGCGGTATTGAGATTGCCCGCGGTGTTAACTCTGTAGAAAGCGTAGAAACCGAACCGGTGATTCCTACAGATACTGATGCTGTTACTGTTGGGGCGCCATTTTCGAGTAATAATGCGGTTCAGGATCAGCCTGACATTCTTTCCGAATCTTCGATTGGCGAGAACATTATTCAAGATCAATCGGATGTAGATACACAACTTTTGGAAAACGAAAGTGTCTCTTTGCCGCCAGAAATGACAGACGACGGAATAGGTGCGGATATTCAAAACCATCAAGGTTTAGCTGAAGCGGTAGCGGAGCAAACAGTGGATCAGTTAGTCTCAGTCACTCCCGAAAGTGATACTGTTACAGATATTTCTCCGAATCAAATGAATGTGCTGAGCGAAGATACTGCTGATCATCTTGATTTCAAAATGGAACCGACGATCGAAGAAATTGCTAAAAATAATGTTGAAAACAGTGCGCCGATCCAGGAAAGCCAAACGGATTTGCTTGACCTAAAGGCTGATACCGGTACTAGCGTTACTGATGTGACATATGATGCGGGATCCGACGCTAGCGTGGAACAGATCGTCGCAGATGAAGAAAAAAGCCCGATTTTTACTGACGCAAGCGGAACCGATATCCCAAACGTTCCCGATATTCCAAAGTCGGACATGCCCATAGCGCCTGAACCCTTAAACGAAGAGATTAAAGAAAGAAAAAGCTATGTTAATCCTGTTCTAACTGCTGAGAAGGAAACGGCAGTAGATAGTGTGAGTTACTCTTCGGGATTATCAAATCAGGTCGACTCGATAAATATAGGTGCTCTTGGCAGTGTCCCACAATCGTCCGCTGGGATGGATGTATTACCGGGAAATTTTAAAGGCAGCTCTAACGTTTCTGAGGATTACGGTTACAATGCTGACATTATGCCGGCGAAAGGGGTATCGCGCGGAACATACCGGAAGATAGCGATTATGTTGATCATAATTATCAACATAGTTGTTTTGTCCGTGATCGGGATTGTTATAAAAAATAAATATTTCAGCAGTACCGCTGATACTACGCAAGTAGAGCTGTCAGTGACGATTGAGTAATAATTATGAAGATAAAAATTATACATGCAAGGGAGATTCTGGACTCAAGAGGGATACCTACTATAGAGACATCTGTTTTTTTGGAGGATGGCAGCTTTGGCGTAGCTTCCGTTCCTTCAGGCGCTTCGACCGGCGAGCATGAAGCTTGGGAGTTTCGAGACGGTGACATTGAGCGATTCCACGGCAAAGGAGTTTTAAAAGCGGTGCATAATGTTGAAACGAAAATAGCCGAAGCATTGGTCGGGACTGATGCTACCAACCAGAAGCTTATCGATCAGAAGATGCTCGATCTTGATGGGACGGAGAACAAGAAGAGTCTCGGAGCAAATGCGATACTCTCTGTTTCACTGGCTACGGCGAAAGCAGCAGCGAATTCGTTAAAACTTCCTTTGTATAAATATTTGCATGAACTATATTCGTTGGACGGCCATTGGCAAGAAGGTTTAGGAGTTGAAGAAGAACAGTTTCAGATGCCGCGTATCATGTCGGTCGTTATCGAGGCGGGTAAGCATTCGGCCTCAAATATCGAGGTTCAGGAGTTTATGATCGTTCCTGAAGCGGAAAGATATTGTGATGCCTTAGAAGAGACGGCGGACATATATCACGAGCTCGCCGAAGTCCTTTCGGGAGAAAAAAAGAGTATAAATGTCGGGCTCGAGGGAGCTTATGGGCCGGAAGTCAGTTCAAATCACGAACCGATCGAGTACATCTTGGAGGCGATAAATAAATTAAAAATTAAAAATGAAAAATTTCAACCCAAGGCTGATCCGCCTAGGGCGGAAAAAATTAAGGAAGTGGGTATCGCTCTCGACGTGGCCGCATCCGAATTTTTCCAAAACGGAGACGGCGGGAGATATTCGCTAAATTCCGAAGGCGTAGGTCTTTCGACAAACCAGATGATCGGGCTTCTTTCCGAATGGGTTGAGAAATATCCGATGGTTTCTATCGAAGACGGTCTCTCGGAGGACGACTTTGCCGGTTGGAAAGAGCTGACCGCAAGGCTTGGGAAAAAAATACTGATAGTTGGCGATGATATCACCGTGACGAATTCGGTAAGACTTAAGGAATGTATCGAAAAGCAAGCCGCTAACGCTCTCATCATAAAACCGAACCAGATAGGAACGCTCATGGAAACTTTTAAAACCATCCATCTCGCAAAAGAAAACGGCTACAAAACGATTATCTCCCATCGATCCGGAGAAACAAATGAAACCTTTATCGCCGATCTTTCTGTCGCCGTTTCATCAGACTTTATAAAAACAGGAGCGCCATCGCGAGGGGAAAGACTGGCAAAGTACAACCGGCTACTGGAAATTGAGCAAGAAATTACAAAGGACAGTCCTTTGTAAAGTGTAAGGTGTTTTGGATAGATCTCTTTCATCATTGACATCATGAATCATACAATATAAACTAAAAGTAAGGTTAAAACTAACTTACGGTTCATACTATGGAAAAGGGTGATTTTCTCACTATTATATTAAGATCAAATAAAACCATCTTTTCTTATAAAGACATCCTTTTGTTTTGGGGCGAACCTGACAGTAATGCCACAAGAGTTCGTCTCAGCTATTATGTAAAAAAAGGACAGCTTATAAGCGTTACCAGGGGGCTTTATGCTAAAGATAAAAAATACGACAAGAACGAACTTGCGTCAAGGATATATACTCCCTCATACGTCAGTTTTGAGACAGTTTTGGGACAAGCAGGAGTAACCTTCCAGCATTACGGCCAAATATTTGTCGCTTCGTATCTTAGCAGGGGGAAAAAAATAGATGGGCAGTCCTATATTTTTAGGAAGATTAAGGACATTATCCTAGCAAACAGTGAGGGCGTAGAAAACAAAGAAGGGAAAGCGATAGCGTCGAAAGAGAGGGCATTTTTGGATATTCTCTATTTGAATAAAGATTATCATTTTGATAATTTGTCGGCACTTGACTGGGAGAGGGTATTTGCCATTTTGCCGATATATGAGAATAAAAGAATGAATAAGAAAGTACAGTCAATATACAAAGAATTTAAAAATAAAATATAGATATATGGTATTAAATACCTCTCTTCATAAGAATATTCTTCTCCAGATATTGAAAGACATATACTCAGAAATGAGCATTGCATCGTTTTTGGGATTTAAGGGCGGGACAGCGGCTTATATGTTTTATGACCTCGGACGCTTTTCAGTGGATCTTGATTTTGATCTTCTTGATGAAAAAAAGGAAGATGAGGTCTTTTTGAAAGTCGAAGAAATAATAAAAAAATATGGTCAGGTCAAGGAGTCCAGGAAAAAAAGAAACAATTTATTCTTTTTGCTTTCTTACGAAGAAAAAAATCAGAAAATAAAGATAGAGATTCAACGGCGCCAATTTGGGTCCAAGTATGAACCAAAAAACTATATGGGCATACCGATGTTGGTTATGGCAAAGGACGATATGTTTGCTCACAAGCTGATGGCGATGTATGAAAGGATTGGGAAAACAAATCGCGATATTTTTGATGTTTGGTTCTTTCTTAAAAACAATTGGCCGATAAATAAAGAGATAGTTGAGGAAAGGTCTGGGATGAGTTTTCCCGCATTACTTCAAAAGTGTATAGTTTCTTTAGGAAAATTAAGCAGCCGCAAAATACTTGATGGGATGGGAGAACTTTTGTCTGACAGCCAGAATGATTGGGCAAAAGCTAAATTGATAGAGGATACTATCTTTTTATTAAAACTAATGAAAGAAGATAAATTGTAGAAGAAAGACTGACAAAGTACAACCGTTTGCTTGAGATAGGAGGGGAGATATAATTTGAATATAAAGGAGGAATTATCATGAACCCAGAACTACAATCCGAGATAAGCAGATATATGAAGTCAGGGGAGTACGGAAACGTATACAGTATTATTGAACAGGGAGTCGACGAAAAAGTTATTGAAGAGCTTAAAAAGAAGCACGATCCGCATTTTGATGAGGCTATTCGACAAACTTTAAGCATGACCTCTGAAGCTACACCGATTTATCAAGGAAATGCTACTGCTGTTTTGGTGGATATGGATGGGGGCATCAAGGCATTTTTTTCAAACAACCAAGATTCACCAGACCATGCTACTTTTGTGAAGGCAGCTATCGAAAAAGCGACAGCTCGCGTGTTGCTAGAGAAGAAACATAAAAAAGGCGGGCTATCGCGTCATCAAGAGCTGCTTTTAAAGCAGGGATTTTTACGCCATGAAGGGGCCTCTATCAAACCAGTGAAAATTGATGGAGAAAATTATTTCATAGGGGTAAGCGGTGCCTCGGTCGACGATTCTTTTAATCGCAAGGCTTTGAGGAATGATGAATTATTCGGAGCCACCGGAGAGGATCCGGAGTGGCGAGCTGCTGGATATTGGGACAGATTCTGTGCAAATAGAATTATGGCTTTTATGACGAGGGATAATGTGCGGAAAGATATAGGGGCGATGAAGATCCCTCATCTCCATGCTGAAGATGATTTTTTTGACTGATGCACCAATCATATGTTTGGTGTGCTGTGGTTATAATCATATCTCAATAGAAAAATAAATATTTGTATTTAATGCCATTTTAATGAAGCTTTTTTATGTTAAGATATAAGCAAGCGAAAAACTTTAAATGCAAACTATGGCAAAAAAAGCAGAAGACATCGACCCCCAAAGAGTGGCTTACTGTGAAAATTATCTGTGCAACAGTATGGCGGCCTATCCGATGGAAGATTTAAAAAGCGCGCTCTTAGCCGGAGGATATAGCGAGGCGGAGGTTAAACAGGCGGAAAAAAATATAAAAAACCCAGCGCCACCGGTATCACGATTGGTAGATCCGCTCGACATTTCTTGTCTCCTCACAAATACTTGGAATTTCTTAAAAACGCATATTGTTTTACTTTTTTCTATCCAGTTTGTTGTAGCTGTCCCCAGTATATTACTCCAGATGCTAAATCAGGAGTCTCTTACTGAGATAAGCCGGATAAATGAAAATGATCCGGATTTGGTACTCGAACAATTTAGAATCTTTTTTACGACATTCTTAAACCCACTGAATGTTTCCTTGGTGCTTTTGACTATTGTGCTCGCGGTTTTGGGGGTTGTCGCTTTGTACAGAGCCATAGTGGATCTAGATCAGGGTGAGAGCTTGGATATTCAGAAAGCTTACAAAAATGCCATGCCGTTTGTCCTTCCTTATCTAGGAGCATCGATACTTTATGGTCTGGCTGTGATCTTTGGGATGATCCTGCTTATCGTCCCAGGAATTATCTTTTTAGGTTGGTTTATGCTTTTCGGTTTTACCGTTGTCTATGAGAAAAAGGGAGCAGTTGAGTCATTGAGCCGAAGTAAGGAACTAATTAAAGGAAATTGGTGGGGAATAGTCGGCAGATATCTGCTCGGATCAATAATCCTGGGGGTGGTGGCTGCTCTTCCAAATCTTCTTTCTTATGTGCCTTTTTTCGGACCGATATTTCAAGGAGCGATACAGTCGATAGGCAGTGTGTTTATGACAGTTTATCTCTATAATATATATAAGGGACTGCGGGTGATAAAAGGATTGGGAAAAATTTCTAATTAACAATTAACAATATCCAATGAAGACTAATTACGGATTTCTACAAATATACTAATATCGAAAATATTTTTTATTATTTGTACATTCGTATTGATTTGTAATTTGTAGTAAACCCGTCATCAGCCGGGAGAAGGGAGGTGAAAATATGTTACAACTTTTAGCGCAAGTAGATAATTTCGACTATAGTGCGACAACCGAGATGGATCCAAATGCGGTGGCTGGGATAGCGGCGGCTTTTGGCGGATTCTTCCTTATCATGATGATTGTCTTGGTAGTTTTGGGAGTCTTTACGATCTGGATGTTTATAGATGCGATTATCAGGAACGATAACGAATATCCAAACGGAAATGGGAAGATAATGTGGATACTCCTCATCATCTTTGTTGGATTTATCCCAGCAGTTATTTATTTCTTCGTTGTGAAGAAAAAAATACCTCGAGGTAGCAAGGGGGGACAATTGCCACCGGCGAATGCTACACCACCGACGGATAATGTTCCGCCGCCAGCAAAATAAATAATTTCTAGAAATCATTTGGATCCAATCTTTTTAAAAGGTTGGATCCTTTTGTATACAATTGTGGAGAAAATAGAGGTATTTTGTTACAATAGTGTTACATGAAAAAGATTTTGTTTGTTATATTAGACGGACTCGGTGATCGACCAATAAAAGAATTGGGGGATATGACGCCGTTGGAAGCAGCGGAAACTCCAAATATGGATTTTCTGGCGAAGGGCGGAATTTGTGGGGTTCAAAATATGCTGCCTAGGGGAGTTTACCCGACTTCGGAGGAATGTCATCTGGCGCTTTTCGGTTATGACTATATAAAAGACTACCCCGGAAGAGGCGTTTTGGAAGCATTGGGAGCGGGCATAAAACTCGGACCGGATGACCTCGCTTTCCGTGTCGATATCGGTACTGTTGATGATAACCTAATACTTATCGACCCGCATGCCGGCGGGGTAGAAACGGTAAAGGAACTAACCGATTCGCTTCAAAATATAGAAATAGAGGGGGTAAAATGTGAAATATTCCCGACTTTAGAGCATCGAGCAGTCTTGGTTTTTAGGGATCCTGATGGCAGACTATCTCATGACTTTAATGATCACTCGACAAGAGTAACGGATACCGACCCGCATAAGGCCGGACCGCATGCAAAAAATGTTAAAGTTTTAGAGCCTAAGGAGTTGGACGATTCGAAAGAAGCTGATTTTACAGTAAAGGTACTGAAGGAATATCAGAAACAAACGGCTGAAATTCTAAAAAATCATGATTTCAATAAAGAGAGGGTCGCCAACGGAAAGTTGCCATGCAACTATATTCTGACCCGCGGAGTCGGAAAGCTTAGAGACACGGATTCATTTGAAAAAAAGTATGGGCTAAAAGCAGCAGCAGTTGCTGGCGCACCGCTTTATAAGGGCATCGCTAAGTATCTGGGGATGGATTTGCATGAAGACCTGACCTTTACTGGCACGGCGGATACGAATCTTGATGGTAAGGTAAAAAAAGCGATTGAATTGCTAACGACCAACGACCAACGACCAACGACCAACTTTGTCTATCTCCATATAAAAGCTACCGATTCGCTGGCTGAGGACTTTGGAGATTATAAAGGTAAGAGAGATTTTATCGAAAAAATAGATAAAGCGTTTGAGCCGTTTTTAAAAATGGAAAATGTTGAAATAATGATTACTGGCGATCACACAACTTCTTGTGAATTGAAAGATCATACTGAAGATCCGGTGCCATTTTTGATTTATAACATTGATAGTATTGATTCTGGGCAAGCCAGAATGACGGGGAAATTCGGCGAGAGTTATTGCAAAGAGGGTGGCTTGGGGTATATAAATGGAATAGAATTTATAAAAATATTATTAGATTCTGGTCAAGCCAGAATGACGAAAGGTGAGGAAGATGTTTGACATTATCACAATCGGCGGGGCGACAAGGGATGTCTTTTTCAAGACAAATGAAGGTAAGGTATTAGCGGATAAAAAATGCGTTTCCGGGAGGATGCTGGCATTTGAATACGGCGCCAAGATCGTACCGGAGGATTCTTATTTCTCATATGGCGGCGGTGGGATGAACACGGCGGTTTCGTTTGCTAAGTTGGGACTGAAAGTGGCGGCAAAGATAAATATCGGAGCCGAGGGGACGGGGAGCCTTATCCATAAGGAGCTTGCAAAAAAAGGGGTGAATACTTCTCTGGTTGTGCGAGATAAAAAAAATCATACCGCGCTCTCAATCATCATTTCTGAAGACGGGGATCACACCATGTTCCTTTATCGCGGAGCAAACGATGACCTAAAAATAAAAGATTGGTCTAAACTGAAAGACACAAAATGGCTCTATGTGAGTTCGCTTACCGGAAACTCGGAAAAAATTTTAGAAAAACTCCCGGACATCATCTCAAAGAGCGGCTTTAAGCTTGCCTGGAACCCGGGGTCGCAACAGCTCGAAAAAGGATACAAATACATGAAATCATTACTCAAAAATACTTCTATTATTATACTGAACAAAGCGGAGGCAACAGAGCTTGTTTTGTCGAAAAATCGAAACGTTGAGATAAACGATAAAAATTTGCTTAAAGAGATAATTGCGATGGGACCGGAGATAGTCGTTATAACTAAGGATGGGAAGGGCAGTATGGCTACCGATGGCGTCCAAGATCATTATCAAAAAGCGCTCTCTGCGAAGGTAAAAGAAACAACCGGAGCAGGAGACTCATATGGATCCACTTTTGTCGCAGGTATCATAAAAGGGTATAATATTGTTGAATCGATGGCGCTGGCGTCGAAAAATGCCGCCTCTGTCGTTTCAAAAGTGGGAGCACAGGAAGGGCTGTTATCTTTAAAGGAACTTCAAAGATAAATTACTAATTAAGAATTTCTAATTACTAATGAAATCCAAATGACTAATAAAAGAAGTAATAGAGAAATATTAATTGTCAGATGTTTTGAAATTAGGATTCCCGCCTGAATGAAATTCATCTCGGGCAGGTATTTAGAAATTAAAAATTAGAAATTAAAAATTTTAAAGATATGTTATCAAAAAATCTACAAAGGAAAACGGCTACTCGAAGACAGGCGAAAATATCCAAATCGGGTAAAAAATTTGCATTGATCCTTATCATTGTATTGCCTGTTACATATGGGCTTTTTAATCTCATGCATCTAAAGTCGACGGCGACGAAAAAAGAAGATTTGAAGGTAGAGATGGGGGATAGACCGATCGAAAAAAAAGTGAATATAATGATCAAAGCGGATGGCGGTTTAAATATGCGAAAAGACAGAAACGTAAACGCCGAAAAGGTCGGGAAAATCCCAAATGGAACGAAACTAGAAGCAAAACAAGAGATAGAAGGGTGGTATTTTGTTTCCTTTGATGGGGCGGAAGGGTGGATTTCAAAGGAATACACCGAACTGGCTGACGTTGCCAAGGTGGCTGACCCGAGTGCTGATTGGCTCAGCTTCACAAGTGACGCTTATGCATTTTCAGCAAAATATCCGAGGGATTGGAGCTATAAAGACTATGGTATGACACTGGGAGGAGAATCCCTTGGCTTCGTAGCTTTTTCTTTTAGCGAGCTTCCGGCTGCTATCCCGCAGGGATCGCCCCTTTTTGTCCCTATCGAAGTAAAGCTTTCTACTACTCCGCAAGCTACTCTTCAGGCTCCTTACGACACTATGGCCCAAAAAACCGTTTCTGAGCTTGATATTTCCGGAGCAAAAGCGGTAAAATATGTTTATACTGATACAACTGATAATACTGAGAAGACAAAGATATTTTTCTCTTATAAAGGTAAAACATATGCGGTAGCTGAAAACGGAGGATACGGTGAAGATCTCGATAGATTTTTAAAGACTTTTAAGTTAAAATAGTTTTAGGGATTAGGGATTAGGGATTAGGGATTAGGGATTAGGTTTAAATTATTATATAGAAATTAAGTAAAAATATGCCGGAGGGTAACGATCAAAATCTGAATCAGAATAATCAGGAGCCAACGGGCGGCCCAAATTTTCCATCTCAGGAAAGCGGGAGTTCTTATACACCGCAAAGTCAGAACAACGGTTCTATAGATGGTATAAACGGAGGGGCTCATCCAGTGGAAGAGGTAAATTTAAGTCCAAACCAGATAACTCCCAATCTCGCAAGAGAAGGGGGATATTTTGAAGAACACTCGAATAATGCTGTTCCTCAAGGTACCGCTCCGCAGAGTGGTCCGGAGATGCAGTATCCTTCTTACAACGAAGAAAGCGAAAGTTCTTTCAGTCCGAAACTGATAATTATCATAATCGTTGTCGGCATTATCCTTTTGGGATCTGTTTTTGGAATAATTACTTTCTTCAAATCAAGAAACACCGATACTGCTCAAGAGGAGATAACTATAACAGAAGAAAATCCGGACGAAAACACCAGTGAAGAACAAAATTTTGATACCGATACAGACGCTCAAACACCGGCTGCAACTCCTACGCCGGCTCCAGTTGTCACGCCACTGGTGGCTCCAGCTCCAGTCGAAACCCCTATAGTTGCTCCGCAACCGGAGGAAAAAATACCCGACACAACCGGTGCTGTAGAAGGCAGCGGATAATACAATTCAATTAACAATTCTTTGAATTACGAAATAGGTTTCTAGCGCGTCATTCTGGCTTGTCCAGAATCATATCTGAGGCCGACTGTTTCTGGATTCTGGTCTCGTTTCTCGCCAGAATGACGGAAAAAGATGCATTCCGTAATCAAAGAAATTAACGATTAACCCTTCGGCTCCAGTTCACAGTGAAGCTATTCACTGCGAGTTGCTCAGGGCAGGCAATTTCCAATGAGAACTATTGGGATTTTTTTGTTTAAAGAAGATTTTAGTCTATAATGTGTATGTATTAATTTATTAAGTTAAAAGATAAATGGCAAGTCTAGATTTCTTTTTCAAACCGAAGTCCATAGCCGTAATAGGCGCCTCAAGTGATAAGACAAAGCTTGGTCACATGGTACTTAATAATATCCAAAAATATCATTACAAAGGGAGGATCTATCCGATAAGCCTTCATGATAAAAAGATACTTGGGCTTAGCTGCCGCAAAAGCGTTTTGGATGTAGCGGGAGAAATAGATCTTGCAGCTATAGTTATCCCGGCAGCTCTAGTGCCTGATGTTATTGAGGAATGCGGGAAAAAGGGGGTGAAGGGAGTCATCATTATCTCTGCCGGTTTCAAAGAAACGGGCGCTATAGGCGGAGAGCTAGAAGAAAAAGTACAAAACATCGCAAAAAAATATGGGATGAGAGTTTTGGGTCCAAACTGTCTTGGATTGATCGACACCTCTTCTAAACTAAATGCTTCTTTTGCTGAAAGTATGCCGGAAAAATGGTCTATAGCAGTCTTTAGCCAGAGCGGCGCTATGAGTACGGCGATACTGGACTGGGCAAATGCAAACGGCATAGGATTTTCAAAAATGGTAAGCTTGGGGAATAAGACCGATATAACGGAGTGTGATCTTCTAGAAGCGTGGCAGAAAGATGATTCTTCTAAAGTGATCCTGGGGTATCTTGAAGGGATCGAAGACGGAGACCGCTTCCTTTCTATCACAAGAAAGATCACAAAGGAAAAACCTCTGATTGTGATAAAGGCCGGTTCATCCGATGAAGGAACTAAAGCTATCTCTTCCCATACTGGTTCTTTGGCCGGATATGACCAAGCGGCAGAAGCTGCCTTTGTCAAAGCGGGGATTATAAGGGCAAGAACTATCCAGGATTTATTCGACTACTGTAAAGCGTTTTCATTTCTCGATGTTCCCAAGGGCAATAAGGTTGCGATTATCACCAATGCTGGCGGACCCGGGGTGATGACAACGGACTTGGTTGACGGTAACGACTTTCTTGAAATGTCTGAGCTTTCGCAAAAAACCAAGAGGTTACTCAAAAAAACATTACCGTCTTCTGCAAATATTAAAAATCCTATCGACGTCATCGGGGATGCTAAGGCTGATAGATTTAAAGATGCTCTCGAAGTTGCGGAAGGGGACCGAAACGTCGACATGGTAGTTGTTATCCTTACCCCTCAAGTTATGACCGAGGTTGAAAAGACGGCTGAGCTTATTGCTAAGATCAAGAAAAAAACTAAAAAGCCGATAATTGCGAGTTTTATAGGGGGCGAAACGGTGGCAAAAGGCATCGCGTTTTTAGAGAAAGAAAAAGTTCCGGTATATGATTATCCAGAAAGAGCTATCAAATCTTTGGAAGCATTGGTGCTTTATTCGCAGTATCTAAAATCAAAAGATGAAGAAATAAGCGAGCTTCGAGTCGGTTTTGAAAAAGCAAAAAAGATTTTTAAGGAAACGAAAGGTCAACTTATAGAAGTCGATGTTTTGAAGGTTTTGAGCGCTTACGGCATCCCTGTCTCCGATTCTATTCTTGTGAATGACAAAGAAGCGGCGGTCAAAGCCGCAAGAAAGGTCGGTTTTCCTGCGGTCTTAAAGATTGCTTCTCCGGATATCTTACACAAGACTGATATTGGCGGAGTGAAGCTTGCTATTCAGAATGAGAAGGAGGTAAGGCAGGCTTACGGACAAATAATGAAAAGTGTCAAGGCCCATATGCCAAAAGCAAGGATAAAAGGAGTGACGGTTTTTCACATGGTTCGTGAAGGACAAGAGGTAATAATCGGAGGAAAAAGAGACGATATTTTCGGGCCGATGGTTATGTTTGGTCTCGGAGGAGTTTATGTTGAGCTCTTAAAAGATGTTGTTTTTCAGCTTTGTCCTATAACGAAGAAGAAAGCTCTAAAGATGATATTGAGTATAAAAGCATCAAGTCTTCTTACGGGATATAGAGGTCAATGGGCATGTGATATAGACGCTATTGCTGATGCTATCGTAAGACTTTCTCAGCTTATGATCGATTTTCCGGAGATAAAAGAAGTGGATATAAATCCTCTCCGAGTGAATAAAAAAGGCCAAGGAGCACTGGCTTTGGATGCAAAGATAGTATTATAAAATCAAAATTCAAAAATAAAAAGTAAAAATTACAGTTCAAAATTTAAAAGTTTTGTAAAAGCGGTAGTTTTAAGTTAAAATTATATTTAGATTTCAGAAATTAGGATTTAGGATTTGAGATTTATTTAGAAATTAGAAATTCGATATTAGAAATTCAAAGGATGGAGGGTATGGCCGTAAAAGTTAAAGCAAAAAAATATCTCTTGACAGGAAACGAGATCATAGTTCAGGCGGCTCTCGACGCTGGAGCGGAGATGTTTTGCGGTTATCCGATAACCCCAACTACAGAGATCTTGACCGGCTGGGCTGAAAAAGCCGCAAAAGATAAAAACCTTTTATTTTTACAGACAGAAGATGAAACTTCGGCCGGTTTTACCGTAATTGGCGGAGTTTTGGCAGGTAAGAAGGCTTGGACGGCGACTGCCGGTCCGGGTAATATCCTGATGCAAGACCCGATGAGTATGGCGGAAGCGATGAGACTCCCTACTGTTTGTTATATAGGGCAAAGAGGAGGACCGTCGACCGGTACCGTCATCTATTCTCAACAGGAGGTGACTCTGACAAGATTTGGTGGAAATGGCGAAGGAATGAGAATAGTTTACAGCCCCTCAACTTTGCAGGAGCTTTATGATCTCACGATAAAGGCTTTTGAGGCAGCTTGGAAATATAGATTCCCAACATTTGTATTGGGTGACGGATATCTGGGGAAAACTTTGGGTGATGTTGATTTTCACAAAAAGCCAAAAAATTACGCATCGTATCCATTTGTTCAAAATGGAGAGATAAATAACTTAAGAAATACTTTTAGTATAGAAGAAGAACTTTATGATAATCTGAAAGACCACTTCAAAGATTTTACCGAAATGTCAAAAGATGTTTCCGAATGTGAAGAGTTTATGTTGAAAGATGCCCAGACTGTGGTATTTGCTCACGGTGTCGTCGGTTCAGCAACTAAGATGGCCGTTCGTGAACTTAGAGAAGAAGGGTATAGAGTAGGTCTTTTTAGACCGATAACTCTTAGCCCATTTCCCTCAAAAGAAACCATAAGAGCAGTGAAAAGGGCAAAAAGAATAGTTATAGCAGAGTCTTCTTATGGTCAATTTGGTAGAATAGTGAGAGAAGTTTTATATGGAGTTACTGACATACCGGTGCACAGATTGTATCGTCCAGCGGTGGGAATAATGCCGGAAGATATCGTGGAAAAGGTGAAAAATATCAGCAAATAAAAAAATTCTAATTAAAAATTTCTAATGAAACCCCAATGATTGAATTAAGAGAATTAAAAAGTATTTGTAAAATCCGCTTGCCCTTCCGTAACCAAAGGCGTAGCAGGGTAGATAAGTATATTTGTAATTAGTAAGAATATGAAAACATCGAATTTCCCAAAATGTTATAAAAAAGAAACCAAGCCGAACAAGTTTTGTCCCGGATGCGGTCATAGTTTGACGCTCAAAACTTTGGGTCAAGTAATTGATGGATTTGAAATCTCGAAAAAAATGGTTTTCGGGATTGACATCGGATGCTCTCTTTTGGCATGGGACTTTTTCGATATAGATACAGTCCAGACCCATCATGGAAGAGTGGTCCCCGTGATAAAAGGAATCAAAATGGCGAGTCCAAAAACCGTGGCTATTGCCTACATGGGTGACGGCGGAGGTTATGCTATCGGTCTTCAGTCGCTCCTTCATTCTGCTAAAAGAAACGATCCGATAACGGTGATCCTTGTGAACAATACTTTATACGGGATGACAGGCGGCCAAAAGGCACCGACTACCATGAAGGGAGAGGTTACTTCATCTACTCCAGGGGGCGTTTTTACGGATGATGAGCCATTTATGGGTCCGGAACTTATAAATCACATTACGAAAGGGAAAGCTTATACGGCTAGGGCGAGTGTGGGGAATCTGTTTGATCTGAAAAGGAAGATCCAAGAAGCTATCATGTATCAGATAAATGGGAAAGGTTTCGCTTTTGTGGAAGTTTTGTCGATGTGTCCGTTGAATTGGAAGACCGATGTTAAAAATACTATCGAATTTTTAGATAAGATGGAGAAAGTTTTCCCAGTAGGGGTTATTGGTAAAAGTTGATAGTTATTCGTTATTAGCTATTCGTAAAATTTGTAGATTTGTAAATTAGTAATTAGTAGGATATGGATAAACCAACGCGTATAATTTTTTCAGGAGAGGGAGGGCAAGGCGTCCAAACTATTGCCGAGATTATGGCAAGGGCTGGACACTTGTCGGGACATCGGTCTACCTATTTGCCAAACTATGGGGTGGAACAGAGGGGTGGTGTTTCTATCGCTTTTGTACAGCTTTGCGGTTGTCCCGAGGAAGCGACTTCATGCAGCTGCAATATAGGGTTCCCAAAGTTCAAAAAAGCGGATGTTATGGTAGTTTTATGCGAGAGAGCAATAGAGAGAACCAGGAGATATGTCAAAAAAGAAGCGCTTTATATATATGACAACTCGCTGATATCAAATGCTCTTCTTGCTGGCATCAGCTGTCCGAAGATTGCCTTGCCGGCCACAGAGATTGCCAAGAAAAAATTAACCCCAAGGGTTTTTAACGTTGTTCTTTTGGGAGCGGTGATAGCTTATACCGGGGTGATAGATAAAAAATACATTATAAAAGCAATAGAAGAACAATTTGCGGAAAAGATAAAGAAAAATCCGGAGATCAAACATCTGAACAGAAGGGCTTTCGATATCGGATATGAAGTTATGTCAGATATTATAAGAAACGCGAAGAAAGAGAGGGTAAGTGTCTAGTCGGGTTAATGAAAAAAAAGCGGGGACTATTACTTGGGCAAACTTTGCGGACTACTGCAAAGGGTGCGGTCTCTGTATCCAAAAATGTCCTAAAAAATGTCTGAAGTTCAGCAGTGAAACACTGGGATACTACGGCACACCGGCGGTAGATTGTGATATAGACGAATGTATCGGTTGCGGTATCTGCGA
The DNA here is from genome assembly GCA_002785325.1 of bacterium (Candidatus Howlettbacteria) CG_4_10_14_0_8_um_filter_40_9. Lineage (GTDB taxonomy): Bacteria > Patescibacteriota > CPR2 > UBA1875. Next base: position 23,175 of record PFMH01000063.1, read on the forward strand.
ACTAAACTGCCCAGACTCGGCGATAGAGGTAGAAAAGAAAAAGCAGTAACAACTGATCGTTATTTGTTCTAAAAGATAATTCTGAGGGCAAAAAACATATTTGTCTACTTTTTTGTTGCCCGCTATTTTGTTAAGATGGGTTAGTTATGAAAGATATATTATCGGATTTAAATGAACAACAAAAGGTAGCCGTTGAGACTATCGAAGGGCCGGTTCTCATATTAGCGGGGGCGGGGAGCGGTAAGACAAAGGCGCTAACGCATCGAATCGCTTATCTCATTCGAGAAAAAAAGATAAGCCCGATGAATATCCTCGCCGTTACTTTTACCAATAAAGCGGCCAAAGAGATGGCTGGACGAGTAGCGAAGCTACTCTCCAGAAATCAGAAATCAGAAGTCGGAAGTCAGACCACGGGATACGAATCGCAGAAGTCATCCAAATCAATGTCCGATGATCCCAAGACCCAATCCCTAAGACCTAAGACCTACGACCTACCTATGATGGGGACTTTTCACTCCATCTGTGTCAGGATTCTTCGAAAAGAGATAGAAGTTCTCGGTTACAAAAAAAGTTTCACGATTTACGACAGTTCTGACTCAATAGTCGTTATCAAAAAAGCGATGAAGGAGCTCGATATCGATCCCAAAAAATATTCTCCGAAAGCAATTCATAGCATCATCTCCTCGGCGAAAAACGAGTTGATGGGACCAAAAAAATATGAATCTTACGCCAGCGGATATATTCAAGAGATCGCTTCGGAAGTATATTTCCGTTATCAGGAGATACTGAAAAAATCACAAGCTCTCGACTTTGACGACCTTATCATGAAGTGTGTGGAGCTGTTTGAAAAACATCCGGACACCCTCGAGAATTATCAGAGATTATTTAAGTACATACATATTGACGAGTATCAGGACACAAACCACGCGCAGTATCGGTGGGCGGAACTTTTGGCGGAAAAATACAAAAATATATTTGTTATCGGTGATGATTTCCAATGTTTGGTTCCAGACACGAAGATAGTTACATCCGATGGCGAGAAAAAAATAAAAGACGTGAAAAGGGGGGATATTATTCTTTCTGCTTCTGGTTACGGAGAGACGGGAAATTTCAAAGTTACAGGAAGTAAAAAGAAATATTACGATGGCGACATTCTACATATTCGTACTAAAGGAGGTAGTGAGATTGCCTGTACTCCTAACCACATACATTTCGCATATTTAAATAACGAAGAATGTTATTATGTTTATCTTATGTTCAGTTCTGGTAAAGGGTATAGAGTCGGAACAGTCATGGGGACTAGATTTAACGGGAAAAAACACGATGTCGGATTAAGAGTTAGGGCAAATCAAGAAAGGGCTGATAGAATGTGGATCTTAAAAGTCTGCAAGGAAAAGAACGATGCTATATATTTTGAAAATTTATATTCATATAAATATGGGATACCGATGCTCGTGTTCAACAGTGAGTCATTTTCTATGAAATTGAATCAAAAATATATAGATGCTATTTATGAAGAAATAGATACAAAAAAAAGAGCAAGTTTGTTGATGAGAGAGCTTGGTATTGATTTTGAATATCCTCATTTTATTCCACAAGCGACTGTTAGGAATGGAATAAAAAGGCTGAATATAAATGTAGTACTTTTTGGGGATAAAAGACAAAGCTCTTCTAGATCATGGTCTGCGAGCAGGCTCTCATTTAATACGACTGACTTCAATGAAATTCGCTTTTTTCAAGATCTTGGGTATGCTGTGAGGGAAGGGAAAAGCGGGACGTTTAGGACAGAAATTCATAATCTTGATTATGGCCATATCGAAAAAACTCTTCAGAAGGCAAAGCAGTCTATAGATTTGGATAAAATCAATATCAATCGATACAGTTATTTAACAGATAAAAAATTTATGTTTTTGCCAGCAAGTCAGATTCACGCATCTATGTACCTACCGGTTTATAAGAATGGAGAAATCCATGATGACAAGGTAGTTAGCATAGAAAAAACTTCATATAAAGGTTTTGTATATGATCTCAACATTGATAAGGTTCATAATTACATCGCTTCCGATATAGTTGTTCATAACTGCATCTACTCATGGAGAGGCGCAAATTTCGAGAATATTTTAAATTTCAATAAAGACTATAGTAACGCAAAAGTGATAAAACTTGAACAAAATTATAGATCAACAAAAACTATACTGGATGCCGCCAATAGTGTTATCGAAAAGAATGAAAACAGGAGCAAAAAGACGCTTTGGACCGAAAAAGATTTTGGAAATAGAATAGATGTGTACGAAGCCCAAGACGAAAAAGACGAAGGGAGATATGTAGTGATGGAGGCGGAAGATCTGAAAGCGGGGGGGAAAAGTCTTAAGGATATCGCTGTTTTGTATCGCACCAATGCGCAGTCGAGACCGATAGAAGAAATGTTTTTAAGGTATAACATCCCTTACAAGATCGTCGGAGGAGTGAGGTTTTACGAGCGGAAAGAAGTAAAAGACATGATCGCCTATCTGCGTCTCGTCGAGAGCGGAAATGACATGGTAGCGTTTGACAGAGCAGTCAATATGCCGGGGAGGGGGATCGGGGCAACCAGTCTTTCGAGATATCTGGAGTTTGCGAAAGAGAATAGTCTTGGAGTGCTGGAAGGAATAACCGATATCGATAAGGTAGAGGGGATAAGCTCGAAAGCCAGAGAGGGCTTGAAAGAATTCCAAAAGATTATAGCCGACATAAGAGAAAGAAAAGAAAATATTATCTTAAAAGATCTTTTAGAATATGCGATGAAGAGGAGCGGATATTTTGCATATCTCAAAAATCTTACCGACCAAACGGCGGAGGGGATGGAGGGTGAGATCCGAAAAGCAAACCTCGAAGAGCTTCTTTCGGTGGCTTACGAATTTTCAAAAGGGAGGCAGGACTACTCGCTTTCTGATTTCTTAGAAGAGATAGCGCTGGTATCGGATATCGACAACTATGCCGAAAACGAAGAAGCAGTAACGCTAATGACCCTCCATAGCGCCAAGGGTCTAGAATTTCCGGTCGTTTTTATGGTCGGGATGGAGGAAGGGATATTCCCGCATTCTCGGACATTCCTTGAGGTTTCTGAGATGGAGGAGGAGAGACGGCTTTGTTATGTGGGGATCACTCGAGCGATGGAAAAACTCTATCTTACTTATGCTTCTAAGCGTCTCATCTACGGAGATTTTCAGTATTATCTCGTGTCCAGATTTATTAAAGATATACCGGAAGAGCTGATTAGCGGAGAGATAAAGAACGAAGAGAGTTTGGATTTTGACGAAGACATATTTATAAAAAATATTTTCGAGATAGGAGACAGAGTCAGGCATATGAAGTTTGGCGAGGGGACCGTGGTTGGAGTCGATGGCGCCGAGATAGATGTGGAATTTCAAGAGTTGGGAATAAAAAGTTTATCTCTCGAGTATGCACCGATAGAGAAGATTTAGAAAGATACAGAGTGTCTTAGGCAAGG
>PFMH01000010.1:0-2832 GCA_002785325.1 bacterium (Candidatus Howlettbacteria) CG_4_10_14_0_8_um_filter_40_9
TATCGGTTTTTTATAACTTTTCCAAGAGAACATAGTATTATTTCTTTATTGAATCTACGAGTTGAGTAAGTAATACTTCTCTGGACTCGTTCAAAAAATCATGAGTGCCTGGGAGCTTAACCATCTCGCCACGAAACTTGCTGAATGTTTTTTCCTAATCTTCGTCGCTAACCTCATCGTTCATGGGTAAAATAAAAGTAACTTTATGAGAGCTTGTAAGGTTTCTCATGTTTTGTACTAGTTCTTTTTCATTTAACTCATCCCAAAAATCTTGACCCACCACTGTTGTTGTGCCGTTTCTTCTAGGGATATGCCAAAAGCCATTTTCATCAATTACGAGACCCTCTTTGTTTTTAAAATAGCTTTTCATGCCTTCGGCAGTACGCATACCAGATGGGCTTATTAAAATTACTTTTTCAAATTGCAAATCAAAGTATTTTGCCAAAATATGTGAGCCCATTGAGAAAGCAATCGATGCAATTTTTACGTTTTTATTAATTGATTTAATCAGCCTATAAACATCACAATAGCCTTCTGACATGCGGCTTAATGTTTTTTCTCTTTGAACTCCTTCGCTTTTCCCGCAGCCAGAAAAAGAGAATCTAAGAAAAGCGACTTCTGAGTTTATTTCTGTTACCTTTTTAACAATATCATCTGATAAGCCTCTGTCGTGAAAATCATTGCCGAAACCGCGCGCATATATAAAAACTATTTTCGGTTTTTCAGTATTTCCATCCAAAACAAAGTCTAGCTTTTCGCCTATTTGATTTCTTATTTCCTGAATGTCTTTTAAGCTCATAAAAGTTAATTGGCTGCCGTTATTTCATTAATAATATCTGCACATCATTCACATTTGTCCTAGTTGGACCAGTCTTCACGAGACCGCCAACCTTTTCAAAAAACGAGTATGAATCGGAGTTTTCCAGAAATTCATCAAAATCAAGCTTCAACTTTTTAGCGCTGGCCATCGTCTCGCCATCGCAGATAGCCCCCGCCGCATCTGTTGGGCCGTCAGTTCCATCCGTACCGCAAGACAAAAATTCAACATTTTTCATACCATCCAGTTCTTTTGCCATGAGAAGCGCGAGCTCCGTATTTCGGCCTCCTCTTCCTTCGCCCTTCACTTTCACTGTCGTCTCTCCGCCAGCCAGGATGCAGCATGGTCTTTTCAACGGCAGCTTCCTGAACTCGCCTGACCGCAAGATTTGAGCAAATTTGCTCGCGGCTTCTTTCACATCACCCTCGAGCTCATCAGACAAAAGGTAAACCTTGTAGCTTAGAAAGTCTGCCTCTTCCGCCGCTTTTTTCAGGGCCACTTTCAGACTTGTCACGATAACATTTTGGACCTTATCATAGATCCTATCTCCCTTTTTCGGAGCATCGCAGTTCTCTCCCCTCAACCCTTTCGAAAGATGGTGAGTGATTGATTCGGGAACTTTGTCATAAATATCATACTTTTTGAGAATCCCTATGGCGTCAAGATAATTGCTGGTATCCGGTACGGTAAGTCCGGAACCTATTGCCTCGGGATCATCCCCCATCACATCCGAAAGTAAAAGTCCTATAACTTTAGCAGGAAAAGCATACTGGACAAACCTCCCCCCTTTAATCATCGAGATGTGTTTTCTAATGATATTTATCTCTCGAATGTTTGCGCCAACTCTAAATAAATTCTCCAGAAGATCCTTCTTATCTGCCAGAGTGATCCCTGTGGCCGGTAAAGACATGAGCGACGAGGCTCCTCCGGAAATCAAAGCGATGATGAGATCGTTTTCTTTTGCCTTTTCTAGTATATTCACTATTTTTCTCGCGCCAAGAACGCTATTTTCGTCTTCAAAAGGGTGGCCTGCTTCTATCTGGTTAATCCTTTGGAGTCGATCGGTGTAGCCATGTTTCACAATTATGCGACCACCGATATTTTTATCGGCAAGCATGTCCTCTATGGCTCTTGCCATCGGCGCAGTGGCCTTTCCCGCACCGACAATGAAGATATTGTCGAAATTTCTCAGGTCATACTCTGTATTTTCAACCTTGAGGATATTGCCAAGCCTTCTAAGCTTCACCTTTGTCGCATAGTAAGCATCGGCCGCCTCTAGAGCTGCCGAAAAAATTTTATAACTGTCTTTTTGTTTTACGTTTGTAGTCACTTGCAACAAATTTACGAATTAAAACAAATCTTACGAATATACCAATAAGTCCTTTTCTACATTACCCAGAATAAATTGGAAATTGTTAATTAGATATTAGAAATTTATTTTACCTTTTTCCACCTTGCTCCACTCGGGGTGTCTTTGACTTCATAGCCTCTTTCTAATATCTCTGTTCTTAACTGATCGGCTTTTTTAAAGTCTTTATTTTTTCTCGCTTCTTCTCTCTGATCTATCAGATTTTGGATTTCATTTGGTAATTCTTCAATCTCTATACCTGTTAGATTTAGCGAAAGAATCGCATCTAAATCTAAAAAGAGACCGAATATCTTTTGCCCATCTTCTTTTGACAGCTTATTCTCGTCCATCAGCTTATTTATTTTACTTATGAAAACAAATATAGATGCTAATGCTTTTGGCATATTCAGGTCATCATCCAAGTTTTTTTGAAATTCTTTTCTTAAAATACCAATTTCTGCTTGAATATCTACTTTAGAATGTTCATTCTCAATTTCGAGTACTCTTAACAAGAAATTCTTCAAATTGTCATAGGTTTTTTGGGCTGATTGGATTGATTCCTTGGTAAAATTCAACTTATCACGATAACTAGCGGTATAAGTAAGCAATCGATATGCAAGCGGATCAAATCCTTCTTCTACCAGATCACTTATTTTTATAAGATTGC
>PFMH01000010.1:2866-19998 GCA_002785325.1 bacterium (Candidatus Howlettbacteria) CG_4_10_14_0_8_um_filter_40_9
TAAAAACTCGGCATGCATCCAATAGTTTACAAAAGGTTTGCCTAAAAGAGCTTCGGCTTGCGCGATCTCGTTTGTATGATGAACAGGTATATGATCTATTGCTCCCGTATGAATATCAAATAATTTTCCGAGATATTTGATGCTCATTGCACTACACTCTATATGCCAACCGGGAAATCCTTTACCCCAGGGAGAATCCCATTCCATTTGTCTTTTTTCACCTTTTGGCGTAAATTTCCAAAGAGCAAAATCGGTAATATTCTTTTTTCCCTCCACCATTTCTATACGAGCACCCGCTTTTAGATTCTCGATATTGAGCTTTGCCAGTTTTCCATAATCAGGAAGTTTTGAGGTATCAAAATAGACACCATCAGAAATCACATACGTAAATCCTTTTTCCTCGAGTCCCTTTATAAAATCAATTTGTTCTTGGATATGATCTGTTGCCTTCGGCATCACATCGGGCTTTTTGATATTCAATCTTTCTAGATCCTTCAAAAATGCATCCGTATAAAATTCCGCTATTTCCCAAGCGCTTTTTCCTTCTCTCTTAGCACCCTTTTCCATCTTGTCTTCGCCGGTATCAGCGTCAGAGGTCAAATGCCCAACATCTGTAATATTCAATACTTGGGTAACCTTAAAACCTTTGTACGCTAGATATTTCTGCAAAATGTCGGAAAAAATGTACGTGCGCATGTTGCCGATATGAGCATAGTCATAAACCGTCGGTCCGCAAGTGTAGATCCCAACCTCGCCTTTTTTAATCGGTTTAAATATTTCTTTTTTCCGAGTTAAAGTATTGTAAAGTTTTAGCATCTTCACTCTCCTGTCATTCCCGACACAGCGGGAATCCAGACTTAAATATAAAATCAGCAAATGGCTAATAACCATTTTACCATTTTTACGCGTATAAAAAAAGCAAGGCCGAGACCCGTAGAGAATACATAAATTGTCAAGTTTCTAATCTTGATCTGTTTAACTAAGTTCCAAAATCTCTTTAGATCTTCCATCTTTTTCTTTACTTAACAAACAAAATAAATTTTACCAAAACCAAGCAAAACAGGCAATAAAGCCATACTCGACTAAATCTAATCCTTCCTATTGGAAATTTCCTGCTCGAATCGGTCGAGGCGAGGATATTGGAAAGTTAGATTCTGGTCAAGCCAGAATGACATTTAGTATTCTCTTCTTCCTTCAAGGGCTCTTGTCAGAGTTACCTCATCGGCGTACTCGATGTCTCCGCCGACAGGAAGACCGCGGGCGATCCTTGTGACTTTTAGTTCATATGGTTGAAGTAATTTTTGAATATACATAGCCGTCGTTTCTCCTTCTAGATTTGGGTTCATAGCCAAGATAATCTCTTTTACTTCGCCGTTTGCGCTAGCCACTCTATCTACAAGTTGTTTTACATAAAGCTCATCCGGGCCAATGCCTTCGATAGGAGAGATCGCGCCATGCAAGACATGATATATCCCCTTAAATTGTCTCGTTTTTTCTAGAGCGATGACATCAAGCGGTTCCTCTACCACGCAGATGATACTTCTCTCTCTTTTCTCGTCTTCACAGACTACACAAGAACCTAAAATCTGGCTCGGGGAATCCGGTGCATTTTCGCCTTCGACTTCGGTAAGATTCCAACAATGCTGGCAATAGCCGATATTATTTTTGAGCTTTAATACCGCCTCGCCCAATCCTTCGACATTACTTTTTGCGCCTCGAAGTAAAAAGAAAGTAAGCCTCTGAGCACTTTTCGGCCCCACTCCTGGAAGTTTAGAAAATTCATCTATTAAGTTTTGAACATTTTTTGGGATCATAATCAATTAACAGTTAGCAGTTAGCGTGGATACTCTTAACAAATTAGCAGTTTTTGCTTACAGTCTGGATAGTCTTCCAAAGAATTTTAGCACATTCTTCAGCTGACTCGAAAGCTTTATTGTAGTCCTCTTTCGAGAGAAGTTCTTCCTCCAAAGAAAATTGCAACGAATACTTAAGCTCTTTAAGGGACCCGTAAGAAATTATTAGAAATTGCCTGTAAGACTTGTCCCCTTGTCTTGCAAAGCCTTCTATAATATTTACTGGAACCGAAACGGCAGCCCTTCTTATTTGCGAAACTAACCCGTATATTTCCTCTTTGGGAAAACCTTTTGTAATCTTATAAACTAAGTGAGCCAATTCGTCCGACTTTTTAATAAGAATGTTATTGTTCATACTTGGCAGCTTGTTGTTAATTGTTTATTGTTATCTGCTATCTGACTCACATTCCCGGCAATCCTAGTCCTCCCGTTATATCCTTCATCTTATCACCCGCGATCTTTTGAGACTCAGCTACTGCCTGTTCCACCGCTGACTTCACATCCCCCTCTAGTTCGCTTATCTTATCGAGATCTATCATCTCTGGATCGATCTCTACAGACTGAATCTTTTGCTCGCCATTAATAATAACCTTTACAGCCCCGACCTTTTTTTCGATAATCTCAGCCCTAAGCTGTTTCTGAATCTCTCTCGCTTTTTTCTGAAAATCATATAGGTCCTTCATTTTTCCAAACATATTGCTCCTTTCGTCGCGCCACAGAACTGACGCTAAACTAATATGCAAAACAGACGCTAAAATTTAATAGTATGTTTCGCGGCTTTTAATTATTTCAACTCGAATATTATAACAAATTTTGAGAACAAAAACAGTCTACTGATTACTGTTTCTTTTTACCTAGCATTTCAGGACAAATAAGATATATACCGAGTAGAGACACAAAATAAAAGATCACATTTTCGAAAAATCCTCTCTGTGAATTAAAAACCGATTCACTGCAACCGCTTGTTTTATCCTTTCGCTCATATCCAACAGGGAAGCCCCGCTTTTCGCCATAAGAATAAATCATTGTGCAAAACGTCAATCCTTTTGTGTTTGTATTAATATCTATTTTTTTGACATTTTTCCAACTTTTTCCTTTAGCAGAGACCGGCTACTCTATGGGCAAATATTTAGAACCCCATGCAAATAAGAATACAGCTGGGATAATAAGGATTAGAAAAATTATTTTTTTATTCATTACTTTACGTTGAACACCAATATCGAGTATCCGATATTTGCTACCGGCTTTTCGTCCCGGAGCCATATGTAGCCTGGATTTACGTCCTCTCCCGTATCTTTAAATTTGCCGGTAACCTGCGAGTAAGTGCTGGCGGAGATCGCAAAATACCCTTGCGGTTTGCCCATCTCACCCTTCCATTGCCTCGAACTTGGGATGTAATAACTCGGCCTTCCGCTCCCAAAATAGTCAATTGCTATGGAGTTAATTTTATTGTCGTCGACATATTTCGCTAATCTTTTCAAGTCCTGGCCCCAGTCGATGTTTGAATCGGTGATGTACTTGGCGCCGTTTTTCGGTCCGCCGATGGACTCATTGAAGTATGCTAGATAATGCGGGTAAGTATTTAGTGACCCTAGAGCGTACCAGACTAAAAGAACTATAAAGAGGGCGCTTCCCACAGCAGCAGTCATTCTGGCTTGTCCAGAATCTTCCCCCTTTTGATCCTGGACTCCTAGTCGTCGCCAGAATGACGAAAGAGAAGAAAGATCCACCTTGTTCGCGAAGTCAGAGACAAAAACAAATATAAATGGGAATACAGGTAGAAGGTAGCGAATACCAAGATTTATGGATCCCTGAAGCGCCATACCATAAAAGACAGCAAACGGGATCAGAAGATAAAGCTTGTCATAATCGAGGTTTCTCTCTTTAATATTTTTTCTAAACATCAGGAAAAGCATTGAGAACAAGAATATTAAGGTCGGGATAGCCGTTTTAATGAGAAATGCGATGATATAGTAAGGTCTGAACCCGTTTGCCACATTACCCATAAAGAAGACCCTGTGTCCTCCCATAACATGCCCTGAAACCATCGAGAAGCCCAAAAGATAGTGAGCAAATGGTTTCATGAGGGGTGTGTCATATAATTTTTCAATTATAGGCGTCCAGTTATGGTTTGGAAGTTCTGCTGCGACTAAAGCGTGAGCAGTCTCACTGCTCATATTTATAACGTGCGGTACGTAGAAAAGGTACATTACCACAAGTCCGATAAGCCCTATCAAAGTAAAGCTCAATATGTTCCCGAGGCCTCTTTTGATTATAGATTTATCAAACAAGAGAGAGAACTTTCTATCTTCGGCTTTCCCATCACGCCCTTTTATCATCTCAAGTACAAATATTAAGAAATAAATAGGGACGAGTAGCGCCGCCGAAAACTTAGTTATAAGAACGACTCCAAACGTCAGCCCCGCAAGAAGGAAGTATTTCATGACCGGTTCTCTGAAGAATTTCCAGACAAAATAAAGATTTAGAAATATCGCAAACGATATTCCGAGGTCGGTCGTGACAAAGCGGCTGTGGGCTATGATATTGGCGTCAAACGCATATAGGAAAAGAGCAAAAAGACCAGCCTTTTCGCCATAAAGATCTTTCGCCCAAATGAAAACGAGGTAGCCCAAAACAAGCGATAACAGGATGATGGGTAATCTTGCCAAAAAGAAGATCTCGTCAGGATTGTTGCCGCTGTCATAGAGAAATTTGGAACCCAACTCCCACTGCGAGTTTAGATTCGCTCTCCAATAGTCGAACGGAAAAGTAAAGCTGCTTTTTAGGACCAACGGTAACGCTGCGAGATCTTTGATGAGTGGCGGGTGCTCCGGGTTGATTCGATAGTCTCCGGTTGTCAGATAAGAATATCCGGCGACGATGTGCGGTCTTTCGTCCTCGATACCAGAGTCTCCCCAGCTTGAACCAATCATTGTAGCGAACATTACTGCTAACAAGAAAATTACGATTGTTTTTGTTTTTGGCATTTTATCCTCCTAATTCCTAATTTTTAATTTCAAATTTTATAATTTTATAATTTTTAAATAATTTCTAAACACTAAATTTTATAAACAAAGGGTTTTACTAAAGACGCTTATCGAATACAACTTTCATTTTGTGATATTTTAAATGCTGAAAATTCCATCGGTTCTCCGGGATTGTAGGTGTATAGCCCCCCGCCTGGACATTTCAGATTTAAAACTCTAATCAATTTCTCATCCTTTATCGCCAGTATAACGATTGATCCTTTTTCAAATCTGGTAGCTATCGCTTGATCTTCGGTCAGGAAATCAACTTGGCTTTTGCCATAAGTCACAAATTTGTAGGTTTGCGCGGCGACAGGAAGACCGTCTACTAGCACTCCTCCGGTATTTATGATCACATACTTTTTCTCGCTTTTCGGCTGAGTATTTAGATATCTCGACGCTTCAACATAGCTTTCGTTGAACTGCCCTCTGGTTTCCGGACTTTGAGCCCAAACAACGAAATACAGTGTAAAATCAACGAGAATAATAAGCCCTAAGAGAGGAATCAGAATGTTTTTAACTTTAAATTTTTTATTTTTAAGCAGGAAGTCTACTCCAATCCCGGCAAATAGAAAAGCAAATGGCATAGTACCAATGGCGCGCAGACTATGAGGCATCCCCTCTTCGGTCAGAACTGAAGGGATCATCATTACGAAAAAATCTATGATCAAAAACAAAAAACCGAAAAATTGATCATCTCTGTTCTTAAAATTTTGAAAAATAAATTTGAAGCTCACATAAAGCCCAAATAAGAACGCAATGCCTACAAGCGGATTTAGAGCCGGTAAAGATTTGAAGTTGTGCCTAGAGTTGGGGTCCCCGTAAAAGTTGTACATACCCAGCCCTTTTGCCGAGGTAATGGCCAGTGTTTTAACAAGGTTCCCTTTATTTACAGCTGGGTTGAATACAGAGACTTGTCCGGTCCGCGCCGCGTCTCCCTTGTGAGTCTGTTGATAGTAAAGTATCGGGAAAGCCAGAAGCACCAGCCCAATACCAAAAACGCCGATCCTTAACCAGCTTTTTTTGAAGTAACCTTTTTCTAAAAATATCTTATAGCCAAAGATAACGGCGAATATTAAAACGGCAGCTTTATATGCTATATAAGTATGGAATCCGAGACCAAAAACGAGACCAGACAATATATAGTAGATAAATCTATTCCCTTTAAATGCCTTAAAAAGAAAATAACTTCCCCAAACCAAGACAAACGGCACCAAGATGGCACGAAACCCGATACGGGAAAAGCCGACAGCCCAAAAGGAAGTACTCATAAAAAGAGCGACAAATATTCCGATCCTTTTGTCAAATATTTCTTTCCCCAAAAGATAAATGCCTATAACCGTCAGGACACCGGCCAAAGCTCCCGCCGCTCTTAGTTGCCAAAGCCCCGTACCGAAAACTTTAAAAACAACAGCGGACATATTCATAAACAAGCCTTCACGGCCATTGTTTGCAGGATAAAATATCTTGTAGTCCCCTGTTTCGTTTGCGTGGATCGCATCCATACCATTTACAGCCACATCTGGGTAAAGCCCAGGAGGAACAGTGCCGAGAAGGAAGAAACGGAAAAAAATAGAGAGCAGAATGATACCAAGCAAAGCTAAAGAACTTTTTGATTTAAATAAATTTTTTATACCCTCAAACATATTCTTTTAATAAATCCTAAACCCTAATATCTACCTGCCCGACATCATCTTGGACTCAGTCAAAGGCGGGCGGGAATCATAAATAAATTCGAAATTATAATTTTAAAATCCAAAACTTTCTTTGTTTCTATTATTTGAATTTTAATTTTTTGATATTGTTTAAAATTTCTAGTTTAGTATTTAGAAATTAAGTCTACTTATGCAACACAAACTCTTCCGCTACGTTGCCCAACTTTCTGGCATTCTTTTTTGAATATTTACCGGTAATAAGATTCCATTGAACCCTAAAAATAGCCTTAAATGAACTTATCGTATCTTTGATAGGGTTCACTTTTGTTCCCTCTGCGTCGTCATACCAATCTACTGGAACCTCTATGGATCTAAGTTTATATTTTTGAGCGATCGCCCAAAACTCCGTATCAAACCCGAAGTCATATATTTGTTGTAAACCGGCTAAAAATTTTGCGACAGGCTTTCTATAGAGCTTAAAACCACAACGCTGGTCAACATAACTTTGGTTTAACAAAACAGCAAACATTAGATTCCCACCTCGGCTTATTAACTGCCTTAAGCGTCCCTGCTTGCCTGTTGCGGTGTAGTCTTTGGAATGCCCAAATATGATGACTTCAAAAACACTTTTCACACCTCTGAAAAGTGCCATAAAATAGCTCGACTGATACGGTCTAGGTTCTTTTATGTATCTCGAACCGGTAACGATATCATAGTCTTCGATGAATGGCAGCAGTTTATCCAGCTCAGTAACCTTGGTAGAGCTATCAGCGTCCATAAACATAATATATTTGCCATCTGCGACAGCAAACCCGTCCATGACAGCCTCCCCTTTGCCCGTATCCTTTACTTTAAACTCAGGATTCGGCTCGGTAAATTCGAAATGTTCTATCTCCCCTGCGTATTTCTTTGCTATCTCTATAGACCTGTCAGTACTGTGATTGTCTGCAAGAATAACCTGAGTCTCAAAAGGCTTTGAGTCGGTGTACCTTTCGATTTCTTTGATGGTTCCTTCGAGCCTTTTTTCTTCGTTTCGAAACGGCACTATAATTGTGAGATATATTTCTTTAGACATTTACTAGCCCTCCGCTATCAGCTACTGGCTGTTAGAGTTATTTAATTTTTACCGATAGCTGATAACTGGTAGCTAACAGCTAGACTTATTATACCAAAACTGCTTTTACTTAATCAAGGAAGTATTTTCACTGTATAAGTTCTTTACTTCTTTTGAGCCGGCCCATGCTACAAAATATTTTTTAAAATTGAAAGAAAAAGTCAGAAGAAAAAAGAAACTCACCAGTAGAACCATCGACATCCTGGCTTTTTTGTTCAGAGGAAATGTCGTAAACCATTCGCTCAAAAGATAGTCTAGTGTAACCGCCGTCAGTATATAGATCGCCGGTAAAATAACATATATCTTATCAAAAAAATTCGCTGAGAAAATAGCTGGAGTGGACATAATAAATATCCATGCCAACAAAAAGAAGTTCTTCCTGCTCCCCCAGTTTAAAAGAGCGTACGCTATACCTATCAGAAAAATCACACCTGTAAATGGATCCAAAAGCGGTGTATTCCCGAGATTGTGAAAGTTATTTGTAACGCCTTTCCCAAAAAAGGACCAGATAATATCCCCGAAGTTATATAGGCTGTCCCTTACCCCGATGAAACTGTATTCACTAACAAAAGCATATGACCTCTCGAACAGGTTGTAAAAAAATGGTAAGGCGACCAAAAGAAACACATTTGAAACTACCGAAATCTCCTTTATATAGACATTTAAAAACTTCTTGTTTTTAAAATAAAAATAAATAGCGGCTACTAGGAGAAGCAACGGAAGCATCAAAAAAGCAGAGCTCACATAAACGCTAAGTCCAAGAAAGATACCACTCAGAAAAACGAAAGATAATTTCTTACTTCTAAAGGCGTGACTTGCAAAATAAAATATAAGAAGGATAAAAAACGGCTGAAGTACTACCGGATCGATATTCCTGGAAATGGTGATGTGCCAGCTGGAAAAAGCGAGAAGAAGCCCGGCTATATAAGCGCTCTGCTTGTTAAACCATTCTTTTGTAAAAAGATAAGTAAGATATACTGTCCCTATCCCGACCAATGCGGAGAACGCTCGAAAATAATATACTTTTAGACCAAATGCTCTATAGATGAGGGAGTTTGCAAATATGTAAAGCCCGTTATTAAAATTTTTCCCTAACCATATCTTTTTTAGATCCCCAACTTCTTTAAATCTTCCGATAAATTCTAGCTCGTTTTTTGAAACTCCACCCGGAAGAAACTCAAGTTTGTATGTTCTAAGTATAATAGCGAATATCATTATTAGAAACAAAACGATAGAGTAGGGGTTTTCCTTCCAGATCGTTTTTAGGGGATCATAAGCAAAGAAAAAAGTTTTCTTTAACTGCTTAAATGTAAATAATGATAATTCTTTTGATTTGTTCATAATTGTTTGGCGCCGCTAAACTATCGCGGTATATTACGCATAACAGACGTTAAAAATTATTATATGCGAATATTTGTTTAAAAATCGCCCTGCCACATTGACTTCACACATACGAATGTCGGCCAGGTAAATTCATTGTTACTTTATTATCAGGACTACTCCGGCAATCATTATAGCACAGGCGAGACTTTTTCGCAGTAGCGAATCGTCGTGAAATATCTCCCCGCCAACGACTGTAGCAAAAAAAGAAGAAAGTCTTTTGACAGCTATGACGATAGCGATAAATGCGGTCGGATACATAATGGCGCGAAAGTAAGAAAGATCGGCTGCTATATAGATGACTGTGGAGAGAAGTATCAGCCAACCCGCACTTTTAAACCCCCTTTTTAATCCTGCATATTTGTCAAAAAAGAGAAAAAGGTAGCCAAAGATAAAGACATCGATAAATATCCCTTGCCAAAAGTAGAAGTCTATTAGCCGCATGCTTTTTAAAAGATGTCTGTCTATGGTGGCAGCCACGGCCGCAAACAAAAGTCCTAAAAGGAGCATGTGAAGCTCTCTGTTTCCTTTAAACTCGCGAAATGGCTCTTTAAAATCTGAAAATCCGTCTTTAAGTTCCAAAAGATAGGTCCCCGCAACAGTTAGGGTAACGCCAGCTAACTGGACCGTCGCGAGTTTTTCACCAAGAAACAAATACCCAAAAGCTACAAGGATGATAGGGCTCAAGTTCATAAGCGGAGCATAGTCGGAAACTTTCATATGGCGAAGAGATCTATCGGCAAGATAAAAAAAGTTTACCGCGAAAAATGACTTGAGAAAGAGAAGTCCATATTCTGTGGGGTTTAGAACTTTGATGAAAAAGCCCATCGGGATTATAAGAAAAAGAATGATGACCGACGATGCCGCCAAAAACTCTATCGCGTGTTCCCGAGAAAGGATTTTTTTATTTATTATAGTATCCGTTCCGATAAGGACGGCCGATAAAAATGCAAAGTATATCCAATTCATAATTTAGCTATTAGCTGTTCGCTTTCAGCCATTAGGAAAAGATTTTAAGATTACTTTATCAAAATCCTAACGGCTAATCGCTAATAGCCAAAAGCTAACTCTTAAATGTCCACTTTCTGTAGGCGATGAAGTTCCAGATCATTGAGAATGCTATTGACCAAGCTTTCGCCCAGTTTAGGAGTACGAATGATTCCTTAAATATCGAACTAAGTCCTATAAGCTTTACGATCGAAAAAGCAAAAGTTCCCGACCATGTCCACATGGTATACAGAAAATAAAAAACAGCGGTGTTTATCGCCATGCCGGCTAAACTCAAAACTACAAAAATACCAAACTGTTGGGCTACATGTTCCTTCTCTTTGTCTTTGAATGTCCAATATTTATTTAGGATATAGCTGTTTATGATAGCGACCGAAACACCGACGATATTGCTAATGACCGGATTGAAACCGAGCATTAACACCATCACATTGACGATCCCAATATCGATGATTGTGTTCAAAACTCCTACTACCGCAAACTTTGGGATCTGTCTTGAAAGTTTTTGTCCTCCTGCGTTTATTATTTGTGCTGTGGCTTCTGCCATATACCCTCCTTTAGTAGCTCAAAGAGCCGTTAATTAATCTATATTTATTATAGTAAAGAATAAGAGCTTTGTAAAATTTTATTGAGCTTCTGTACAATCTAGGATTCTCTCTTTTTGTCCAAATTCCTAAACTGCATTCTTTCCGGCTGGAAGTAAAGTTCTACGGATCCTATCGGACCGTTTCTATGTTTTCGGACTAGTATATCGGCTATGTTTTTTCTTTCCGTATCAGGATCGTAGTAATCCTCTCTGTAAATCATAAGTACTACATCGGCGTCTTGTTCTATGGACCCCGATTCGCGAAGGTCAGACAACATTGGTATCTTCGAGGGTCTTGACTCCAGCGCTCTGGAAAGCTGTGAAAGCGCTATGATAGGGACATTCAGTTCTCTCGCTAGGCCTTTCAATGCTCTCGATATCTCTGAGATTTCTTGGACCCTGTTTTCCTGTCCTCTGCTATGCATTAATTGGAGGTAGTCGACTATGATAAGCCCAAGCCCATGCTCTGACTGAAGCCGTCTCGCCTTTGTCTTCATCTCGAGAACGTTTATGGCTGCGGTATCGTCCAAAAATATAGGTGATTCTGAAAGCCTTGCCATAGCCTCGCCGATCTTTGGGAAGTCGTCATCGGAGAGATTGCCCGTTCTTAGTTTCCATCCGTCTATCCCCGCTTCAGCGCTAAGGAGCCTGTCTCCCAACTGATCCTTTGACATCTCAAGTGAAAATACGGCAACCGGAATGCCCTCGTTTGTAGCTACATTTTGAGCAATATTTAAAGCAAGCGATGACTTCCCCGAGGATGGTCTCCCGGCGATAATGATAAGATCGGAGTTTTGCAAACCGGCAAGAATATTGTCCAAAGCTCCAAATCCCGTCGGTGCACCCCTAAGTTTGTCTTTGTTTTTATGAAGATCATCCAGTCTTTCAAAGCTTTCTTCGAGGATATTTTTGAGCTCAACAAAATTTTCCCTAGTATGTTTTTTAGATACTTGGAAAATCACTTGTTCCGCTTTATCAAGCACTGTAGCCACATCTTCGCTCCCCTCATAACAAAGAGCCTCTATATCGTTTGCCGCCCCAATGAGCCGTGAAAGAACCGATTTATCAGAAACTATTTTTGAATAATTAACGACATGCGCCGCTGAAGGAACTGAGTTCGCCAGACTTGCGAGATAGCTTGCTCCGCCGACTTTATCCATGGATTTTTCGGCTTCCAGTTTATTTGAAAGAGTAACGAGATCGATAGGATCTCCTTTCTCATACAGTTCCAACATCGCCTTGAAGATGACTCCGTGGGAATTTTTATAAAAATCATCAGGCCGAATCATGTCCGCCACTTTCAAAATCGCGTCCTTATCCAAAAGGATAGACCCGAGTACCGAAACTTCCGCTTCGAGGTTTTGAGGCGGTATAACTCCTGATTGTTCTAAAAGCTTATCTTTATCCATAACTATTATTTATATAATAAAAAGGGCACATGCCCTCCTTCTTTTTTTAAGTTATTGGTTAAGAGTTAAGAGCATAAGAGTCTTTTATCTTTTAACTTTTTTCTTTTAACCATTAACTCGATTTATTCTACTATTTCTCCTCCAAATATATCAAGCGCGGTATCTATGGCTTTTATATCCTCGTTTTTTTCTACGTCTTCTTTCTTAGCTTCACTGCCTTGTTTCAATATACATTTTAGCTTGTAAGGTTTATTGTAAACCATTTCCAGTATTTCTTCTACAACTTTTTTATTTTTGAAGTCTTCAACCCGTTCTTTATGAAATCGATAAGGAAAAGACATCACAATCTCTTCTTTTCCAAATACGGGCTCAGTTACTCTGACAAATGCGTGCAGTGAAGGATTTTTCGCCTTTATCTCCATCAAGAATTCTGCCCAAAGTTGCCCTTCCTCTCCTTCGATAGAAACCGGATTATCAGGACTACTGATTTTCGCTGATGATTTTTCGGCGACACTAATCTGCGCAGAGCTTAACTCACTCGTCATTCTGGCTTGTCCAGAATCATCCCATTTTTCATCTTTACCTTTAATCTCTAACGTGTCTTCGCTAGCATCTATTTCGTCAGGACTGGTGCCGGGATCTTCTTTACCATTCCTGTCGTTCTCGTGAAAACGGGAATCTAGTCCATTTATACTATCAGTCTGGATTCCTGCCTCCGCAGGAATGACACGACTAGATTGATCCGGCCTTTCATTCGCTTCTCTATCGATTACCGGAGTGTCTGCTTCCGTGACCTTAACGACAGCCAATTCCAGCGGAAGCTGTGGCAAAGATGTACCGCGGAAAAGATTATTGAATTTCAATATAAGCTCGATAAGTTCCAATATTTTTTCATTTGAGATAACTTGTGACAGCTCTTTCATCTTCAAAACATGTTCTTTTGCTAACTCCGCGTTTTCAGTATTTATCACCTTTATAAGAAGAAGTTTTCTTAAAAATTCTACTAAGTTTTTGCTGAATTGGCCCATATCGTAACCGTTCTCTGCCAGATGATTGATAAGAACAATCGCGCTCTTTGCATCTCCGGACTCGATATGTAAAACGAGTTCTTCTAGAGTTTTATAGTCGGTCATTCCGAGAATGTCTCTAACATCATCTACAGTTATCTTGTTTTTAAAGGAAGATATCTGATCCAAAGAAGATATGGCATCGCGAAACCCGCCTTCGCTAGCTTCAGCTATCACATTCAAGGCTTCGTCGGCGATATCAATATTTTCCTCTTTTGCGATGTACTGAAGCTGTTTTACAAGGTCTTTGATGTTTATTCTTTTAAAATCAAATCTCTGACAGCGGGATATAATGGTTTGCGGAACCTTATGTATCTCGGTCGTAGCTAGGACAAATACAGCGTGAGACGGCGGTTCTTCTAGAGTCTTTAAGAGCGCGTTGAAAGCTTCTTTTGTAAGCATGTGGACTTCGTCGATAATAAATACTTTGTAGTCCAGATTGGTTGGCGTAAACTTCACTTTTTCTCTAAGATCTCGGATCTCGTCTATCCCTCTGTTTGAGGCAGCGTCGATCTCGATAGTATCAATCTCTCTGCCTTCTGATATGGATTTGCATGAAACGCAAGCATCGCATGGATCTCCATCTTTATGCTTCTTGCAGTTTATCGCCTTCGCCAGTATCCTAGCAACCGTAGTTTTCCCAACGCCTCTTGGACCGGTAAAAAGGTATGCATGAGAAAAAGACTTGCCTTTTACGGCATTCTTAAGCGTTGTAGAAACATGATCTTGCCCCAAAAGATCTTTAAAGTTCCCCGGCCTGTATTTGCGATAAAGAGCAAGTTTCATGTCTTACTAATTACAAATTTTTAATACAAATTTACGAATATTATAAATGCTTACAAATTTCAAATCCGTTCTCGTGCGTCAGTTTTGCGTACAAGTTTCGCGTCAGTTTTGCGCCGAAATACTAAATCATTATAGCACAACAAAAAAGGCCTCTGTAAGTAGACAAAGACCTTTTTCTGGTTATAAGTTAAGAGTTTTTGTGGATAAGCTAATTTAAAAGTTTAAATGTTTTTATAATTGTCTTGATATCAGCAGACGCCTGCTCCTGAGTAAGCCCCTTCATGTCTATCATCCCATTGCCCTGGCTCCAACCAAAAACATAACCACTATTCTCTCCAATTTTTTGACTTTTTGGACCCTCAGCAGACTGAGCTTCTTCCCATTGTTTTATTGTATAAACTCCGATTGCCATAGGGGAATCATAATATTTTACAAACCCCATTTCAAAAGCTGTACTCACCTCTTTACGAGGAAGGCCTATAGAAATTGTCTTAGTCCCACCCTCAATAATTTCGTCCGTAGTCCCGTAATCTTTCCATGTGTCAGGAAGAGTCAGCTCAAATCCGTACTGGGAATTTGTATATTTTACAGCTATAGTTTTTGTTTCAGTTGCCTTGTCTTTTTCTTTTTGTGCAACCGTAGCTGCGTCTTCGGTGGCCTTCTTTTGAGCTTCATTATCCTTTTGCAACTGGTCGATTAAGCTCTGCTGGGCTTTGTTTTGCTGATTTAGGACATAATATGTTGATCCCCCGATGACACCTGCTGTCGAAAGAATAACTAAGATTAATACTAATATTCTGTGGTCTCTGTTTGTAGGTTCTAATGTTGGTTGTATAACCCTCCTTTATAACAATTCGATTCTGACTTCGCTCCTCGAGCCTGAGCCTCGGAGTCGAAGACCAGAATGACACTATTTTAATTTATTAATTGATGCTTATTTGGAAATTGGATATTGGATATTAAGAATTAGAAATCTAAATTTCTAATTCCTTTACTCCTTCAGACGGTTCTTCCGGCTCGTTTGGAGCGGTCGTTTCTGGAGTTTCTTTTTTAATCTCGGGTTTAGCGGTCTCAGTCTCTTCGCTTGTGTCATCTTCTACTTCCTTTTCTAAATTCTCATCAACCGTTTCCACCTTATTTTCCGCGGAAACATCCGCACTCATTTCATTATTCGCTTCTGGAACTGGCTCATCTGACGTCACAGATATTTCATCATTATCATTCGATATTCCTACCACATTTTCCACAACCGCCCACTCTGGAGTTCCTTCTTCAGGGATAATGATCGTGACCTCATGGCCGTCTTCCGCTTTGTGATAAGCCGCCGATGCCTGAGAAACCTTATATGATTTCCCTTCGGCAACAACTCTAAAACCCGTGGTTTCCTTTATCAGCGTTCCGATAACCTTTTTTCTCGCTACAGGTCCGATCTGTTTAAATATAAAACTACCGTCGTCGCTTATCGTAAGCTTCAAGACATCACCTTGAACCAACTTTGACTTTGAGGCGTAATTTTCCGGAACTTTGTATTCTTTTTCGTCAGGGCCGATCATACTTACCCCGTCAAACACTCCTTCTACAACTTTTTCACCATCAAAAGAAGACAAGTCTTTTGCCTTTTCTTTCGCCCTTGAAACGGCATCAGAACTTGTCCCTGTAAGATTTCGGATTATTTGATCAGCACTTTGGATGCTATTTTTAGCACTCGTCAAAAGCTGCTGAATGATCTTTAGTTTATCTTTTTTTTCTGCCATTTGTTTTTGTTTTTATGCTTAAATTATAGCAAAATGAGAACTGCTGTCAATACCTACCGATCAACTTTTTTATTCAAGATAAAATAAATATATATTTCTATTTGTAAGTTTTTATATTGCATAAAAAATCTATATGAGCTAGCTTTATATTATGAAGAAAAAATTTAAACCACTTATGCTAAACCTTGCGGTTTTTGCGGCGACAACTGATAGTGTCCCAAAGGAAGTAAATCCGATACCGCAGGATAAGGCTCCAAATTCCGTCGCACAAATATTGTCGAATGTCATCATCTACATACTCGGATTTTCGGCAGCGCTTGCTGTGCTATTTATCATAATCGGAGGCTTAAGATTTATCATATCGTCCGGAGATCAGACTGCCGCGGATCAGGCAAAAAAGATAGTACTTTATGCGGTACTGGGACTACTTATAATAATATTTTCTTTCGTCATCGTAACATTTGTAACAACCAGCATAGCACCGGTCATAGTACCGTGATATTAGTGATTAGTGATTAGATATTAGTCATTTGGTTTTTTTTATTCCGACTATCAGTTCGAAAAAAAGGATTAAAATGGTTGAAGACTTTGAAAATATCGCTTGCCCCTGTCATTCGTACCGACCATAGCGAAGAAATAGCAGTAAAACTGGAAAATTTAGAATGTTCCGAAGGACAGGATCCTGATTTAGCGAATGCGACTTTCGGTCTTGAATGATAAATTTTTCTTAGGTTTTACCTATTTCGTAGCGTGTCGGAAGCTTTTTGTTACTTTTTGGCATCAAAAAGTAAGAGGGTAAATAGTATTTGATTCTGAACAAGCCAGAATGACGAAAAGCAAATTGCTACCAAAAAGTGGAAAAGAAAAAATAACCTTATTATTTAGAATAATTTGAAATAAATCCTTTTTTAAACTCCATAAATTTATTCTCTTTTATAGAGGCACGTATATTTTTCATCAGATTCAAAACGAAATGCAGATTGTGAATGGTCGTAAGCCTGATACCGAGAACTTCTTTCTCGCGAATAAGGTGGGAGATATAAGCTCGGGAGAAATTTTGACAAGTATAACAACCGCAGTCTTTTTCGATCGGTTCCGAGTCTGTGATAAAGCTTTTATTATTCAGATTGAGTCTTCCGAAAGCAGTAAATACCGCTCCGTTTCTGGCTATACGTGTCGGAAGGACGCAATCGAACATATCTATGCCTCTTTCCACGGCATTAAGAAGATCTATCGGCTCGCCGACACCCATAAGGTATCTAGGTTTATCTTTTAGCAATATCGGCTCTATGATTTCTAGCATGTGATGCATCTCGTCTCTGGATTCCCCGACACTAAGCCCGCCGATGGCAACACCGTCAAATCCAAGCTCAGAGATGACTTTTGCGCTTTCTTTTCGTAAATCATCATAGATAACTCCCTGTACTATTCCAAATAATGCCTGACTATTTTTGACATCTCTTGACTTTTTCTGATGAAAATATTTGACGCTCT
>PFMH01000119.1 GCA_002785325.1 bacterium (Candidatus Howlettbacteria) CG_4_10_14_0_8_um_filter_40_9
GATCCGGATTATTGAACTGGATAAGTTTGTAAGAAGCATTCAGTATCTCTTTCGTCGAGCGATAGTTCTTATTTAAAACAACGGTTTTTGCTTTTTTGTAATGGTCTTTAAAATCTAGAATGTTTGAGATCGAGGCGCCCCTGAAGCGATACACACTTTGGTCATCGTCGCCTACAACGGTGATATTCCCCTCACCCGGGACCAATGTTTTTATCAGTTCATTTTGCACAAAGTTCGTATCCTGATATTCATCGACCAATATATAGCGAAATTTCTTCTGATATTTCTTTAGAACATGCGGGTACTCTCGAAATAGTTTTAATGTCATCCTAATCTGATCACCGAAATCCAAAAATCCGTTTTTTATCATCAGCTCTTCGTATTTTTTGTACGCATTGGCGATCTCTAAATATTTTTCGATCTCTTTATTTGTCATTATTTTGTCATCCTCGGGCTTGCCTGCCCGTTCTGAAACATTTAGTGCAAGCGGGACCCGGGGATCCAGTTTTTTCCCTTTGGAGTTCTGGATTCCTGCTGTAGCGGGAATGACAGATTTATTTGAATTTGCTCCTTTCGCCCAATCCAAATAATCTTTTGGCGATATATCTTCGTCTTTCAATCTCGAAAAATGTTTTAAAAGCGCTTCCATATGCCGTGTCGGATTGGAAAGAGGTTTTAAAATTTTCAAATCGAGCTCAAATAAATGCTCTTTTAAGAAAATCATCTGCTCCAGAAAAGTGAGAACACGGAAATCGGCTGGCAGACCTAGCTCCAGTGCGTTTTCTCTGAGGATTCGGTCCCCAAAGGCGTGAAAAGTGGAAATCCAAGAATCAAAAAATCCGTAGGGAACCAAAGCATCGATCCGCTCTTCCATCTCCGCCGCCGCTTTATCGGTGAAGGTCAGGGCGAGGATCTCTTCAGGCAAAGCTTTTTTTTCGGCGATCAGCCAAGCAATCCTTCTCGTGATCACCGTCGTTTTCCCCGTCCCAGCTCCAG
Source organism: bacterium (Candidatus Howlettbacteria) CG_4_10_14_0_8_um_filter_40_9 (assembly GCA_002785325.1). GTDB lineage: Bacteria > Patescibacteriota > CPR2 > UBA1875. The sequence goes on from PFMH01000119.1 coordinate 997, forward strand.
CGATGATAAGGATGGGACCCTTGTCATGAGTCAC
>PFMH01000074.1 GCA_002785325.1 bacterium (Candidatus Howlettbacteria) CG_4_10_14_0_8_um_filter_40_9
GGCATCATATGAGGATGTTTGAGTAAGAGTCGGTCCGGTATTCCCACGCATGTCACGAATCTCAGCTGTGATTTTGTCCTGCTTCATTTCCAGCTTCTTAAATGAATTTTGAAAGTATGCCCTCATCGAAGCTCCTATCCAGAAAATAAACAACGCGCTACAGATAATCACAAATAGTATTTTCCTGGCCGATGGGGAAGAAAGGTAGTCTTGCATCATGATGGTTATATGATATACAAATTGGTATTTAATGTCAAAGATTCATGAAAATAGCATTCGATTCTAGGGGGTCTATGAATTAATTGTGGGTGAAGAACACATCATAATCTTATCAAGATAACCAAATTATACCATAAAACAAGGCTAATAATAAAAGTACCCACTTGATGATAAGAATAAGACAAGATAAACTAAAAAAATAGTTTTAATTTCATTTCTTGTAATGAATCAATAAATCAAGGCTAAACGATAAGAATAAGATTAGATAAATATACCTATTGACAAAAAGAGACATTACCTTTATTATGATAGTAATGAGCGTATATAACCGTAATAAAGCCTTAATACTACACATCACTGTGGTAGCGCTTGTATTTATAGGTGCTTTGTTCGTTACCTCAGACGTATTTGCAGGCCCTGCACAATATCAGCAATGCGATTTGGGAAGTAATTGTGCAATCGGAGAGTTTTTGTATGATGATTCCTATACTCCGATTGCAACAGCCTCCTGTACATTAACGAGCAGATATCCGGATGGCACATTATTTATTAACTCAGGATCAATGACCGCATCCTCAGACGGTTGGTATTCATATGAAGTAGTTGCAACGGGGGCGGCCGGACTATACCGCTCGCAGATCTGCTGCACCACAGATAGCGACTACCTATGCCTTGATAAAAGCTATATGGTAGCAACAACCTCATCAACCCTTACCAAAACTGATGTATCTGATGCCGTTTGGAATGCACAGAGGAGCACGTATACGGCCTCAGGCTCATTTGGAGAATCACTTCAAAATATTGTTCCCT
>PFMH01000017.1 GCA_002785325.1 bacterium (Candidatus Howlettbacteria) CG_4_10_14_0_8_um_filter_40_9
TGACGAAGATCATCAAAGCATTGCCGTCAAGCAAAAACTATAATATCAAGTATTCTACGGCAAACGGTAATCTGCTTATAGTCGTCGATGGAACGGTGAGAACGTTTTATTTAGCAAAAAACATCAGTGGGAATATTAATCTGACAGAGCTTAGCAAAGATGCCACCGACGCTTTTTGGTCTCCAAATGGCAAGAAAGTATTATTTATGAATGAGAAAAATATATGGACTTATGATATAGAAAAAGAAAAGGTTTTCCAAGTTATCAAAGATGCAGATGTAAAAAGCGCGATATGGTACATGGACGAATATCATGTTGGCGCGAATGTCGGTGGCGAATATAAAGTTTTCGAATTTGACGGCGGAAATCCGGTAGCAATAGGCGTATCTAAAAGTAGCCAGATCTTTTTTTCGCCCGAATACAGATATCTTTTCTATCTTGGAAGTGTAGGGAAAGAGAATGATAATTTGGTGATCTATAGTATGAGATAGGTTAAATTTATTTTCCCACTGTTGTCCTAAAAAAGCGATTTATAACTACCGTAGATTTACTTTTTGATGCCAAAAAGTAACAAAAAGCTTCCGACACGCTACAAAATTGGATTGGCATTAGTTACTCGCTCCATTCTCAAAAAATGAACTCATCCTTTGTATTACAGGATTCAAACAACATTATTTTGAGATATTACGCTTGTAAAGTGTGTCTCAATTTTTACGCTATCGTCGGTACGATATATTTTTTCGAACTGATAGTCGGAAATAATGATTTAGTAGTTGACTATTGAAACAGCCTAAACAGTCCAAAGAAAGACCCGTTATCGCTGGACGGCAATGATTTTGGAACCTCTATAGTCTTTTCTTTTTCTACTATCCTCGGTGCAAAATACTGCGGTGAAATCTGCTTGAGTCTAACTGTGAGCCGCTTATTTGTAGTCCCTGGCGGGTAACAGGTCATAAGTGTAAGAGTAGGCTCAGTTGTTTGAGCTAAGGAACTGACATTTGCCGGTTCTACTATTTCTTTGCTTGTAACCTCATAAATATATTTATTGCCGTTGTGATAAATAGTTGCTCTATCGGCGGTCTGCATCTTATCCAAAAGTACAAAAACATAGTTATATTTCCCCTTATCCCACCAATAGTTTGAACTATGACCCGTGATGTAGGTATTCCCCGCGTCACCAGGGTTTGACATGCCTGCATATCGTACAACACCGTTATGGAGACCCTCCAATATATCTTTTTCTTCTTGCGAAGTAGCAAAAACTATTGGTGCGTTTACACTCAATTTTGGTATTAAAAGTCTAGAATCTGGGGTTATGATCTCATCGGGATCCAAGGGCGCTGACTTTGCCATTGGTGTTTGTACTATTTGTGAATATTTTATCGTCTGAAGCTCTGTTTTATTGCCAAAGAGATAGCTCACCCTAGTTATATATACCGGCAGATTGAAAAGAAAATAAATTATAAGAAATGATCCCGCGAATCCGGCGAATTTTTTAAAATATTTGTTTTTAAGCAATCTGGAGATGTTGTCTATATGAAGAAAATCTAACGCTAGATTCACTCTACTCGGGATTTTTTCTTCTATATTTTGCCAATTTGAAGTTTTTTTATCTGGTTTGGATGTTTCTTTTATCTCGTCGGTTAACTCTTTTATGAATGCTCTAAGCTCTGATTCGGATCCTTTTTCTCGAAACAAAGACAGCACCTTTTCAATATCTGAAATGGTGAGTTTATCTCTTTTCTCTTCAATATTTTCTGCGAGTGAATTATTATCCATATTTACCAGCTTAACTTTAGAAGTATAACATCACCTCTTTGAGGTGTCAATATCACGATTGACGAAATAATTGTGAGAAAGTATAATTGTTTAGTTGTCGTTTATTCGGGCGGGTGGCGGAACTGGTATACGCGTAGGTCTCAAACACCTATGGGAGTAATCCCTTGAGGGTTCGATCCCCTCCTCGCCCACCAATATTTAGATAAACTATTTACTAGTTTCGATCTGTTTTTAAAAAATGTAATCTTTATTCTATTTCCTCTTCTGCTTGTTTTATCGCTTTCGGTAGAAACTTCACGATATCTGAAGCCATGACAGAACGCTCCCCGAGTTTTTCTTTTGCAAGTTTTCCTGCTAAGCCATGCAGATAGACAGCAGTTGATGATGCTTCGAATATTTTATCGGAATTTAGTGCTATAAATGAACCCACTATTCCCGAGAGTACGTCTCCTGTCCCGGCTACGGCCAGTTCAGGACCGCCACTTTTGTTGACCAGTACTCTGCCATTGGGTTCCGCGACTACGGTATCGTGTCCTTTTAAGATCACGGTCATATTTAGAAAGTCGGCAAGAAGCGGTACATATTTTTCTTTATTTTTATCTATTAGGTTCGCATTTAGCTTTTTATCTTTACTTAACCCCGTACTTTTGAGAAGTGCCAGCGCTTCTCCTGGATGAGGTGTCAGAATGGTTGGAGAATGTCTTTTTTTGAGATATTCCAGTATCCTCTCTTCGCCCGATTTTTCTCTAAGCAGTTTTAGCCCTAAAGAAAAAGCGTTTAGACCATCTGCATCCAAAACTATGGTTTTTTCTACCGAGAACAATAGTTCCCAGATGAGCTGTTGTGTTTCTGAATTTTGAGAAAGCCCCGGACCGATGATCACTAAGTCGACTGATTTTGAATAATCAAGGATCTCGTCCCCGCTTCTTTTCGCCAGGGAATGACCTAATGTTTCCGGAAGAGCAAGCGTCATGGCGTCTGGTAAAAGCCCTTTGTATACGTTTTTTAGTCCTTCGGGAAAGCCAACAGTCAAAACTCCGGTTCCAGACCGGAAAGCTGCTTCTGAAGTTAGGATTGCGGCACCGCTTTTACCGCTCGACCCCGCTAATATCAAAAGTTTTCCTGCTCTTGATTTATAAAAATAAACCGGTCTTTTCCACAATATCTCGGGGAAGAGCGGTTTTGTCTGAGTCAGTAAATTCATAATTCGATGTTTTAAATCAGATTATTTAGAACAAAACTATTTTATTATTCGTTCATATTCGGATCGTTTCTTGAAAAAGCTTTTTATATTTATCTCAGAGATTACAAGAAGTCCTACCCCTACAAAGGAAAAGCCCGCGAATGTCGATAGCAGATAATTGTGTTTGATCTGTTCGGTCATACCGATGATGAGAGACACAAGAGTGGAAAAATCCGTCTGTCTGATGACATTGTTCGCGAGAGGCAGAGTTAGGTAAAGAATGAGATACACCGGCAAAGAAACAAGTATGATAGCGATACCGGCTTCAAAAAAAGATCGCTTAAGTTTCTGTAAAGCGAAAAATCCAATCAGAAAAATTACCGTCATTGACAGCGATATCTTGAACAGATAGTCAAATAAGAAGTCTCCGCCCTTGGACTTGAATCTTGATATTGTGCTTTTTATCGGCGTTGGTATGTCTTTGTTATTTTCTATATTTCCTGCAATAAATGAATCAAGAGCGCTTCTATATATATTGTCTGCGATGATAACTGGTAGTTTGTCATAAAATTCTTCTTTCGGCATGGATGACAATTCTTTTGCTCTTATATTTATATTCAGTCCTTGTAAACCGCTGGAAAAGTCAATATTTTCTTCAGGATAAAGTTTTGCATATTCTGCAATGCTGTCATAGTTTTTATCGATAAGGTCTTTATTTTGTAAAAGAAAATCTCTTACTATTTTTTCACCCAATGTTTTTATGTTCTTTTCTGTGGTAACGGTGGAAAGGTTGTAAAAAAGCAAAGCAGCAGCAAAAAAACCCGTAAATAAAGTAATAAAAAGCCATCTTAGGATCTTGGCTATCAGGGTCGCGCGAAATTTTCTTTCTGTTTTATTCTTTTCCATCACGTAGCTTCTTTATCAAAGTAATATTTTGTTTCTCACTTTCAGTGTTTGGAGTTTCGAGTATACCTGTAAGGTCTTTTAGTTTTGGATGATTTATGATATTTTTAAATGCCTCTACTCCTATCTTACCCTTTCCGATATCCTCGTGTCTATCCGAGTTTGATCCCAGATCTGTTTTTGAATCATTGAGATGAAGAACAAGAAGTTTTTCGAGCCCTATCTTTTTATCGATTTCTATAAGCACTTTATCCAGTTCTTCCTGAGTCCTCAAGTCATATCCGGACTCAAAAGCATGCGCCGTGTCAAAACAGACTCCTAACCTTTCATTCCCGACCGCATCAATGATACTTTTTATTTCGTCAAAATTTTTTCCCAGTGTATCCCCTGCCCCGGCGCTTATCTCTAAGATGATCGGCGTCTTTCTTTGATAAACTTTTAGCGTCTGTTTCAAGGCATTTGCGGCTCTTTCTACGCCGTATTCCACTCCTCTTCCCTTATGAGACCCAACGTGAATAATATACCCTAAAAATCCAAATTTGTCAGATATGGTAAGCCCCGAGATGAGTGAATTTATAGAGTTTGCATAGATATATGGATTTGGTGAGGCAAAATTTACGAGATAGATCGAGTGAGCGACTATCTTTTGGACGGCAGAAGCTTCCCATTTCTTTTTAAATAAA
>PFMH01000024.1 GCA_002785325.1 bacterium (Candidatus Howlettbacteria) CG_4_10_14_0_8_um_filter_40_9
ATATGTAATTTCCTGCCCTCACTTGCATTATATACCAAAATATAACAAGTGGTTATATTCCATCTGGTTATCGAAAATTGATGGTATGAAGAAAACCATCAGAGGTGATGACCATTTAGCTTTCATCAAGAAGTTGAGACAAGCACGAGAAGACGCAGACTTAACGCAGGTTCAAGCCGCAAAAAAGCTTGGAGCTACCCAAGCTTACATTTCAAAAGTGGAGAAAGGACAGTTGCGCGTTGATGTCACGCAACTAAAACGATTTGCGAAAATCTACAGCAAGGATGTTTCGTATTTTTTGAAGTAAGCAAGTGAGAATTGAAAGTCTAGAAAATATGCCTTAAAAATGGCATAATCTCTTCATGTACGAAATAAAGCTACCAAAAGTGCTATTCCTGACTCTGGTTATAGCCAGGCATTTCCACAAAAAGCACTTCATAAATACTAACGATTTGGCGGACTTGGCCAACGAGTTTGCTAATAATCTTGTTCGTCTACGCAAAGACAAGAAAGACTACAAGTACTTGGAAGACACGAACTTTGGCGGTCTTCGGGGAAATTTCTCAACACTTCTTACCCTCCGCGGCTTAGTAAAGCGTGGGAGCAGGATAGTTTCCTATTATGGTATCGGCAGAGATGATCGAATACTCAATGCTCTCCTCAAGGGGGATATTGTATTGAAGCCCGACGATTTTACGGCGCATACGGCCAACGAGAAACTCAAGGACTTGCTCGAAACAGAAGCAAAACTGCTTACAATTCGGGAAACTCAAGCACATATCAAACAAAGACTGGAACGCGGCGACCTTCCGCTTGAGCGAGACCACACTAATTTTCCCAAGGAATCTGTAGTTGTGAGTCCGAGCGGACAATATTTTTTAAGAGTGCTAGTGAACAACTACGTAAATCAGGGAAAGAAAACCATTGAGTACAACCTTGTTAACTTGTGGTCTGGGTCAAAGTTTAAGAAGAAAAATATACATCCACTATTCGTGATTCCATCGGAGTCTGATTCTTGGAGCAAGATTTATGTGATAAAAAACGAAGATCTGTTCCCGCACAAACCTATTTTGTTAAAACTCGACACGGAACGAATGATATGCACGGACAAGAGCGGTAATACGTATCAGTTGTATTCTTTGGAAGAAGCAATTCAGACATTCTCAAAACAAGATGAGAATATTCCTCAACGTTTATCATACGACTGGGACGCGGTAAAGACTCAAAACTGTGAAAGTGAAGCTCAGGAAAGAGAAGTAAAAGAAGACGAGTTCTCTATTTTCTTGGAGAAGTTTCTGAACTGGGGCAAGAGTTTTTCCATTGATGGGAAAGACGTTGCTGATATTAAGGTCTCTAGTTCAGGTGGTCCCGATGTACGACTAACATTTTCAGGTGGCACTACACAACCACTAGAGCTTGAACATAATTGGAAAAACTATCTTGACCATGACCACCAAAGTAATCATGCCTTTTCTAACTGTTGGGTATTTGCGGAAGAAAACTGGGACGCACAAAAAGTCATGAGACTATTCAAAACAGTAAAAGCGGAACACAACAACAGAGTCCCAGATGTTTTTCTGTGTCTCGAAGGTGGTCAACGTAGAGCATACAGAGCAAACTGGGAAGAAGAAACTTTTGAAGATGTTCAGCTCTCTTTTCCAAACTCTTAGTTTTGTGCTGTTATCAAAACCTCTTTGAGGTCTAAAATCATTCCTCTCCCTTGCATTGAATGACTGTGTTTGAAGGAATGCACGCGGACATTTTTATAGTATTTCTTGCAAATTTGTGCGATGGCGTTGGGCGATATCAACCCTCGCTCGGAATAGCTGATAGCGAGACTGGCTTTTATTTTTGAACTTGCATTTGCAATAAAATCAAACTCCTCTGCCACTTTATTTTCGTAGCAAAAGTTTGACTGGAATCTATCATCTCTATACAAACCTTTGTAATCTAATTTTGGATAGTCATATTTCACAATAGTTTCAAGTACATGATAGAAACGAGAATACTGTGCTTCAGAGTATGGAGGGTCGATATAGATGAGCTTCACGCCCTTAAGATATTTTTTTCTCCCATCTTCAGATAACAATTCTCTGTAGTCTTTTTTAAGGACTTTGTTTTTGAACTTTGAAAAGACCACATGGTTTTCGAGCACCTTTTTCTTAAATGCGTCGAATACGCTCAACTCTCTAAGCGTTTTTAAACGCGGATGAGATTTGGGCATGTACTGAGCAAAATGTCCGGGACTTGATTGGCAGTAGCCCATCGCGTAAATCAGCGCAGTGAGGTACAAAGCCCTTTTTGTCGAATTTTTTACTTGGTCTATAGCGTAACGTAAATCGTCAATATCCTTACACTGCTTTCTTGAAAAATAAGTATCAGAGTAGTGGTCTACAAAAAGAGTATATTTTTTGTTTTTCCTGAAATACGGCAAGATATCTTTTTCTAAATCTCTTTCTGTTAAACTAACGGAGTTATTTTCTATTCTTCCTACCCCGATTACTTTTGAATATTCTTGGATATCATTTGCGATGATTTTATGCTTTGGTTTCAAGGCATATCCTATAGCATGAGTCCCTGCCATCAAATCAAGAATACTGTCGCCATCTGAGACCATTGCTTCAAGTTTTGGAATTATTAAATCCAAAAGTTTAAGCTTGGAGCCCATATATCGCATTATGTAAGTTTTTGGGTAATCTTTTTTCATTTTTGAAATATCAAAATCCAGTCGTGGTTCATAATTCCACTGTAGGAATTCCTTGTAGTAAGTAGAGATCGCGAGTTTTCGTCGAAACTGTCCTTAAAACAAGCGATATTTTTGAGCCCATTTTCCTTAGCAATCTCTATAAAGTGTTTATGCGTCTCTATTTTTTCTCCTCGTACTGTACTGTCACTAATCTTTACTACAATGTGGCCTCCCTTTTTCAAGACTCTACTCATCTCTCCAATACTTTTCTTCATGTCATTGAAATATTGAGAAACTACCTTAGCCATTTTTTTGTTCCCAGCTTCCCGAAGTTTCTTTACTTGTCTATCCACTGCGAATAAACCAGTCTGGTCAATGACTTCTAAATCAGATTTGTAGAATCGTTCCGTACCAACAACTCTTTTGTCCAAGGTCAGGTACTCCTTTTGGTTCTGAATAAAACTTAGCCAACCCATCTCTATTTTCATGGTTTCTAGATACCGAATCGAACTTATATAAGGTGGGTTCACTACAATGAGAGATACGTTTTTAATTTCTTTTGGTAGTGACCTTGAATCACTTGCGAATGCTTTTGTTTTGGCGTTGTTTTCTGGCAAAACTTCAAGATATTCCATCCTTTTTTTCACAGCTCTTTCAAAAGATGCGAACACATCTATAGTTCGCTTGCCCTCGGCGTCAAGCTTTCTTAGACGCTTACTGTAGCCCGGAAATACATGCCGAGGGTCAGCATTTGAAACGCCACGCAAGAAAGCCGAGAAACACCCGAGGAAAAAATCCTTGATTTCTCCCTTTGGTAATTCCAGTATGTTTTTTCGGAGTTTAAGTAGATCGTTTTTGGCAAAATCTTTAAACCAATGGTCTATGTTAACGCAATACGGGTCTTTTTCATTTGAATAATTTCGTCCGTCAGCTTTTATATCGGCTTGTAATTTTTCCCATACTCGCTTAACTTTTTCCTTCGGTATTTTTGTTGTTTTTACTTTCGCTACAAAAACAGCTAATGGGTTTAAATCGACACCAAAAGCATTCCTGTTGAGATTTTTTGCTTCTAACAATGTCGTGCCAGAGCCACAAAAGCTATCCAGGATATAGTCTCCTTCCTTGGTAAATGTTTTAATTGCAAAAGCTGGAATCGCAGGAATCAACTTTCCAAAATACCTATGGAAAGAATGCATACCATTCCGTTTGACGGTCTTTTCTTTATCTAAAAGTTTCTTATAGTCTTTATTTTTCATGTTTTGTGTTTGCGTTCGCGTTAAAAAAAATCTCCAGATCCGACTCCTTTATCCGCCAGTGCCCCATTTTTGAAGCCCTTAGTTTTTTCTGTTTGATATGGCGAATAATCGTGCGTTGGCAAACGCTCATCTTTTGAGCAACTTCTTTGACTGTAAGAAATTTCTCCATGTCCTCAAATGTCCTGTTTTGTACTCCGTATTACGCTAATATCCGCTAATAAACTATATTGTCCTATATTGTCATTATACTTTAGTTTAAAACAAAAAGGCAGTGTGGATATCCCCACACTGCCCGAAAGCAAGAAAACCTTTATTTATTGAAGTTATAGCTTTGTTTTACAAGTTCAAAGACTGCATTTCTATCTGAGTCTTTCGTGACTTTGACTGCATAGTCGCCATTCCCCCAGTGCCCCACCGCTGGTTTTGTGAGATCTCTCGCCAGACCTTGTGGGTCAGTCAGTTGTCCACTCGGCATATTCAAATAAATAAGCAAAGCTTTCTTTTGAACGACTATATCTACAAGGTTTGTTGTTAGTTTATAGGCAATATACTGCGCCTTCGGTTCTTCGATTATAGATTCATCGAGACTCATTATTTGCTCTTTCAGATTCTCAAAAAGCTCTTTAGTGTCTTTATCAGCAATGGAAAG
>PFMH01000016.1 GCA_002785325.1 bacterium (Candidatus Howlettbacteria) CG_4_10_14_0_8_um_filter_40_9
TGATCTTCTCCTCCAACTCATAGAGGGGGAGAAGCTTGATATTACCCAGATATCACTGGGCAAGATAACCGACGAATATCTTGAACACTTGAATGATCTCGATGCGAGGAGCCATGACGTAGCTGAGTTTTTAGTCATCGCCTCACGGCTTATCTATATAAAGTCAAAAGCGATAATCCCTACTCCTCCAACAGCGGAAGAAGAGGGAGAGATCGAAGATATGGAGAACAAGCTTAGAGAATATAAAAAATACAAAGAAGTGGCGGCGATATTTCACGAAACACTAGAAAGCGGTTACAGATCATTTCAAAGAAAAAACGGACCGAAGTTTCAGATCCAAAAGTTTACTCCTCCGGCAGGGATAAACCTAAAAATGCTAATGAACATCCTACAAGAGGTTTTAGCTGCCGCTCCCGAAGAGGAAGTGCAGGAAAAAGAAGAGGTTTATGAGAGAAAGGTTTCAGTAGAGGAAAAACTGCAAGAGCTTAAAACCCTTATTTCGAAAAAGAAAAGGTTTAAATTCACGGAAATATTGAAGAAAGCAAAGTCAAAGCATGAAGTTATCATCTCTTTTTTGGCCGTTTTAGACCTTATCAAGCAAAAAAATATAACAGTTACGCAAGACAATGCTTTTGGTGATATAATAATTTACGTAAGCAAATAAATTCTAAATTCTAAATTCTAAACAAACCCTAAATTCAAATGTCTAAAAAATCAATATTCGCATACTATTTGTATGATTTGTATTAGGGTATTCGTAGATACGTAACCACTAATTAGTAAGAAATGAAAAATATACTTCTATTTTCAATCCTTATATTCACCATCCCGGCACTTCTCATGATGGTTATGAGACATGGCGCAAAACATGTAATGCACCCTTTTAAAACGCTAAAACATCTTCTTGAGATAGCGGTATTTTGTGCTGTAGTTTTCACGATTTATTATCTTTATACGCATTTTGGAGCCAAGTTATAGTGTCGCAAAATTTTAGCGTCGGTTTTGCGCCCGCCCGCCCTGAAGTCGTAAGGCGAATTCGGGCAGATACAGTTTAGCGTCTGTTTAGCGATAAAAACCAGCCAGCATAAACAAATTTAGTAAAACTCAATAAATAATCATTATGCCAGAAAACAAACTTAAAACTATTATTGAAAGCATACTCTTAGTCGCCGAGAAACCGGTGAGTATAAAAGAACTGGCAACAGTGACGGCGGTACAGATGTCTGAAGTTCAAAAAGCCGCGTCGGAACTCATCGAAAATTATAAAGGAAAAGGGATAAGGATAATAAAAAAAGGCGACCTTTTGCATATTGTTTCCGCCCCTGAAAATTCCGACTACATCGCAAAATACCTAAACGAAGAACTCCGAAGCGATATCTCGAAAGCAGCACTGGAAACATTGGCGATCATAACCTACAAACAACCGGTAACGAGATCCGAAGTGGAGGAGATACGCGGGGTAAACAGCGATTATCTTGTCAGAAACCTTATGATCAGAGGACTCATAGGCGAAGTTGGGAGGAAAGAAGCTGTGGGAAAGCCGATCCTCTATGGAACCACAGTAGAGTTTTTACAACATTTCGGTTTGGAGAATGAAGATCAACTGCCAAATATCGACGATATAGTTTCACCCGAAAAGGGTGCCGACGATCAATCGGAAGAACTATTGGTAGTAGTAGAAGATACTGTTGAATAAACAAACTGTCATTCCCGTAAAAACGGGAATCCAGCCCTAAAACCACTTTTCAAAAGCAGTTCAGTATAGATGATTCAATATTCTACTTATTTAAAATATCAATATCAACTAGTCACTTTAATCTATGCTAATTCGTCTCTCTAAATTTTTATCCAATGCCGGCATATCTTCCAGGCGTAAAGCCGAGGAGATTATCCTTGAGGGCAGAGTTTGCGTGAATGAAAAAGTTGTGATCGAACTAGGCACAAAGATCGATCCCGAAAAAGATAAGGTAACGGTTGATCAGGTTTTAATAAGGGCAAATACCAAAAAAGTCTACTACTTATTGAACAAACCAGCTGGATATACCTCGACCTCGGAAGACCCACACGCGAAACATACAGTGCTCGAATTAGTACCTAGTGATATTCGGGTTTTCCCCGTTGGCAGACTCGACAAAGATACTATGGGACTGCTTATTTTGACGAACGACGGCGAACTTACGCAAAAACTTACCCATCCAAGATACGAAAAAGAAAAAGAATATATCGTGATTTGCGGTTCAAAACTGACAGATATTGAAATAAAGAAACTGGAAATAGGAATTATGTTGGACGATAAAAAAACCGCTCCTACAAAGGTAAGATTTATCACAGGCCTTCCCGACAAATATTTCCATTATTCTGTCACCATTAGGGAAGGTCGAAACAGACAGATCCGCAGAATGTTTGAGAGTATAAGAAATCCGGTGATAAAATTAGAGAGGGTTCGTATAGACAGTCTTTCCCTCGGCGATCTGAAAGAAGGCAAGTATCGGGAGATTACGAAACAAGAAATTGATAAATTGTATGGAAAAAGAAACTAAAAAAGAAATGCATATAGTGCTCCGAGTCATCGGTGTAATACTAGTGACTGTAGGAATCTTGGGGCTCATCTTGCCGGTCATCCCCGGCATCCCGCTTCTTATCATCGGCTTTCTTATCCTCGGGGAAGAATCGGTTGTTACCGGTTGGATCATAAAGAGGTTCCCTATTAAAATACAAAGAAAAATCCGCTCTATTTTTGCATCAAAAAGAAACAAATGACGAAGATTGCTATCCTTATTATTTTAATATTTACGTCTCTTCCTATCTCTGGTGGGACAAAGGATCGTTTTGAGCAAAAGGTGATCAACTCGAAAATAGGATCGGAACTAAGGATTGAAGGCACCTCTCAAAAAACTACAGGAGATAGTAATGAATCATTACCAGAGTATGTTCTTTCTCCTTTACCTTATAAAAAATCCGGATATACCAACTTCACACAGTCCGCAAAGGCAGTAAAGGCGATCGATCTTTCGACGAACAAAACCTTTTTCGAGAAAAATCCTAGCGAAAAACTTGAGGTAGCGAGCCTAACTAAGCTGATGACAGCGGTCATAGCAGTTGAAAATATAAAAACAGACGAAGTTATTACTGTCCCAACTCTAAAAAATATGCCCGGCGAATCCACGATGGGGCTTGTAGCAGGCGAAAAGATAAAGATGGGGGAACTTTTGCATGGCATCCTCATACACTCGGCAGGCGACGCCGCATACACGTTGGCAGTTCATATATCAAAAACTGAAGATGAGTTTGTAAAGTTGATGAATAAAAGGGCCGAGGAGATGATGCTTGAAAACACTCATTTTTCAAATGCTTCCGGCTACATCGGCACCGAAAACTATTCCTCCGCACAGGATCTCCTAAACTTGACACGACTTTTATTGAATAATGCGGAACTTAAAAAAATAGTTTCAATGCGAAGATACCAAGCAAAAAACGAAGCAGGAAAAGCCTACGATCTAGAAACAACTAACAAATTGTTGGACAACGTAAAGATATTTGGTATAAAAACGGGCTATACTCCGCAAGCAGGAGAATGCCTGATCACATTAGCAAAAGAAAATAATCACGAAATATTAACCATAGTCCTCGGAAGCCCGAATAGATTTGGGGAAACAAATAATTTGGTTAGCTGGGTTTATAGTAATTGGGGGTGGTAAAAAATAGATGCTTTCTTTTGTAATTTTAACCACTTAAAACAAAATATATTGAAACTATTATAACAGTAACGAACGAAAGGAGGTGAAAAGATATGAAAATGAATCCTTTGGAGTGGATTGCCTTTATACTTGTTATCATAGGAGCGTTAAACTGGGGACTAATCGGCGTATTGGAAGTTGATCTTGTAAAGCTGGTACTCGGCGATATGACCTTACTTTCTAGAGCGGTTTATACACTGGTCGGAATTTCTGGAATATATCTCGTCATCTCAGCTGCGTCAAAAAAAATGAATTAAAATAGGATTTTATAAAATTTCGGGCTTGTTTCTAAAAAGAGACAAACCTGTGTTGTCTTTGGGCTAAAAAGACTCGTAAAATCCTATAATTAACGTTCAATTTTTGCTATAATCACTCTTATGAACGAAAAACTCCCCATAGTAGCTATCATCGGCCGGCCGAATGTCGGCAAATCAACGCTTTTCAACAGACTTATTGGAAAAAGGATAGCCATAACTACCGATATCCCCGGAACGACTAGAGATCGTCTGTATGAGGTCGTTACCTGGCAAGGAAAAGAATTTATCCTTATCGATACCGCCGGGATAGAGTTTGCATTTGACGAAAGATTTAAGGAAGATATCCAAAGTCAAATAGAGTCGGCTGTCGCTGAATCCGATTTCATCGTTTTCATGGCTGATG
>PFMH01000086.1 GCA_002785325.1 bacterium (Candidatus Howlettbacteria) CG_4_10_14_0_8_um_filter_40_9
AATGTTCATAACGGACTGAGAAAAGACAGGAAGATAAAATTAATATTTCATCTGCTTTTTAATACAAAACAGCCACCTAAAAATGAGCATTAAACCGATTTTTTTACAAAATTATAAAAATTTAAGAAACATTTTCAATAAGTTAACCTAAAAAACACTCCTAAGACAAAACAAACACTATTGATGAATCATTGGAAATTGGGTATTGTTAAATGGAAATTATCTTTCCTCTCTTCCACTTGCACAAAGCGATATAAAATGATAAGGTGAAAACGATATTGAACACTGCTGATATCCAACATTCAAATATTTAAGTTTAACAGATATTTCATTCTTTTGTGCTAAAATCTATAGAGCCTAAACAGTATCGACAAAATTTAGGATTTGATTATATATGAGCAAAAAACTTGTAGCGCGGACAGCAAAATTACTCTCTGAAAACAGGCGTTTTAAAAATGATACCGGCGTATCTATCGCCTATGAACATCAGCCGAAAGACCCGATCGAGAGGAAACACGGGATCCTTTTTGCTATTATCGAAATCATCGGCCCTACCGCATCTTCGGAAGAGATCGCAGAGCTAATAATCGATACGCTACACGGCGAATATTATAAAGACCTCGACAAAGATCCGCTTGAAAGCTTCGAGTATGCATTAGCGAAAATAAATGAAAAGCTGACAGAGATAACCGAACAGGGAAAGATACATTGGCTCGGTAAATTGAGCGGCATTATCATGGTTTTATCGGACAAGACCGTTCATCTTACCCAAGCAGGCAAGGCAGAAGCCATACTTTATAGAAGCGGAAAAGCAAATGTGATCTCAGAAGACCTAGCGGGAGACGCCATAAATCCGCTCCGAACTTTCATAAACATAGCTAGCGGAGAAGTCTCCGAAGGAGATAGAATCGGCATCTTCAGCCCCGGAGTCTTTTTTCATCTATCAAAAGAAGAGATCGCCAAGTACGTAAATGACTTTCACCCAAGCGTAGCCATAAATCATCTCGCAAATATATTGGAGGAAAACAACGGAAGTAGAAGATCTTCGGCTCTCATAGTAGAGATGATAACTCCCGAAGCATTGTCACATGATACTATTCAAGACGAAACAGAGGAAGATGAAGTCTGGATCACAGATTCTAAAAAAGGAATAGAAGCATTTACGCAATCAGCCACTCCTCTAGCTTTGAAAATAGTAAAAAAATCGGTTGGCGTCATGGGCTTAATAATGACTTTCCTGGCAGAGTCCCTTATCCCGTTTGTAAAAAAACAGTTTCTAAAGGGAAAAACACTGATAAAGGGTGTAACTGCCCCGAAAGAAAACATATTTGTGGAAACAAAAGAAGCCCTATCAAATAGCAGAAGCGAGGTTATGGAATTTGACGAAAGAGAGGATTTTACAGAAAAAGCGCCGCTAGAAGCAGCGAGACCTATCGCTACCGAAAACCCTAAACGATCATCTCTAGTCTATTCGTCTTTTAAAAATTTTGCTTCTACAGCAAAGAAGACCAAGAGTCTGATTCCGAAAGATAAAAATCTGAGAGTTATCGCTATCGGCGTTTTGGCCCTTTTTCTAATCACGACATCCGCCCTTTCAATAAATAAAAAACGAACGAACAACCATTTATCTGATGCCAAGAAAACTTTGATCGAAGCACAGGCAAAATATGATGAGGCCGATAATTTTATAATATTAAACGAAAACGAAAAAGCTCTTGCCGATCTGAAAGATTCCAAAACATTAACCGAAAAAGTGAAGAAAGCAAATCTTTTAGTTACAGAATCAGATGAGCTTTTGGCTAAAATAAATGGGAAACTGGATGCAGCAATGGGGATCATCAAAGTTTCCGACACCCTCTCTGACCTTTCGAAAGTCGAAGCAAAAAACACTACGGGGATCGTGACTGTTGGGACAAGCCTTTATACCATCGACTCGGAAAACGGAACGGTGTACGCCGTTGACATCGAAAACGGGGAGGCTTCTGTAGTTTTAGACAGTCCTGACATAGAAGGTAAAGTCACTGCCATCACTCGGATAGACGAAACAAATAGTATCGCCATCTTAACCGACAAACCGCAAGTTTATACCTTCGATACCAAGACAAAAGATTTTTCAAAAGCAAACATTTCCGGAGAGGGATGGGAAAAGGGTGTCGATATTGCGAGCTTTTCGACCAATCTGTATGTTGTTTCAAAAGATGATAAAGATATCTACAAGCATATAAAAACAACCGGCGGTTACGGTAAGAAAGTGAGCTATCTAAAGGATGCCAGCGCCGCACAACTTTCTGATGTCGTATCCATCGCTATCGATGGCAGTGTCTATGTTTTGAAGGCAAACGGTAACGTTTTAAAATTTACTTCCGGGTCTCCAAAAGACTTCTCGATCACCGGTCTTCCTGAAGCGTTAAATGATCCTAAGAAAATATTTACAGCCTTGGGAGTCAAGGGGATATTTATAGTAAATGGAGATAAGGTCATAAGGGTAGATGAGAAAAGTGTTTTTGTAAACCAATTCACTGGAGACGGATTCTCAAACATAACCGGTATCACCGCCAACAGCTCAAATCTATATATACTTTCAGGAACTAAGGTTTATAAAGTAGGGCTCTAGTCAAAAAATTCCTAATATCTAATTTCTAAATAAATCCTAATGATCTAAAAGCTAAACCCGTCATTCTGGCTTGACCAGAATCTCCCCATCCCTATATTCGTACATTCGTTGCTTTTACATTTCTTCCGGCAGATCTATCCCTAAAAGCGCCATGCCGTTTTTTAGAACTTGAGCAGTGGCAAAAACTAATTTCAATCTCAAACCGCCAACTTTTTCGTCTGCATTTAGAACAGGTAGTTTATTATAAAAAGTATTAAAAGTCTGTGACAGATCATAAACATAAGTCGAAATATGGCTCGGCATATAGTCCTCCGCTGATTTCTCAACAATTTCAGGAAATAAGTACAGCTTTCGGAGCAAATCAGATTCTTCCTTGACAAGGTTCTCTCCCTTGAAGGATTTGACAAGGTTCTCTCCCTTGACAGTGGTTTTTGATTTTCGCAAGATACTCAAACATCTTGCGTTTGTGTACATGATGTACGGCGCACTGTTTCCGTCTAAAGAAAGCATCTTATCCCAAGTGAAAGTGACATCCCGCAAACGATTTTGCGATAAAACCGCATACTTCACCGACCCGATACCGACTATCTCCGCCACCTTTTCTTTGTCTTTCAGCTTAGGATTTTTTTCGTTGATAATTTTTAGAGCTCTTTCTTTCGCTTCCTCTAAAACTTTCCAGAGGTAAACTACTTTCCCTTTTCTCGTACTCATCCCGCCTTCGGGAAACTTCATCGTACCGAACTTTACGTGGATCGGTTCAGATTTGTCCAATATATCGGTTTTTTTGGCGATAGCAAAAAGCTGAGCGAGATGAAGCTCTTGCTTTGTCTCGACAACATAGAGGATCTTCTCCGGTTTGTATGTTTTGGCCCTGTATTTTATCGCCGCCAGATCTCTTGTGAGATATAAAGTAGCTCCGTCACCTTTTTGGACCAGCGCAACCGGTAGATTTTCTTTTTCCAAATCTACTATTTTTGCACCTTCATTCCCTGCTTCTAATAAACCTTTTTTATCCAATTCAGATAAAACGTCTTTGAGCTTATCCTCGTAAAAAGCTTCGCCATTGTAATAGTCAAACTCGATACCCAAAGTCTTGTATATTTCACCAAGCTCTTTTATCGTTTCAGCGCGCATCCACTCCCAAAGTTTTCGGTTTTCCTTGTCGCCATCCTCAAGTTCTTTGAATTCTTCTCTCCCAAAGTTATCAAGCTCCGGATCTTTCTCCGATTCTTCATGAAATTTGACATAGAGTTTCAAGATTTCATTTATCGGATCCTTTTCGACAACATCTTTCTTGCCCCATTTTTTATATGCGTAAATAGCTTTCCCAAACTGCGTTCCCCAATCCCCGAGAAAGTTATCGGCGATCGTTTTATACCCGATTGATTTGTAAGTTCGTTTGATAGAGTCTCCGATCAAAGTAGTAAGCAGATGATGCACGCCGATCGGCTTAGCAATATTTGGGTGGGAGTAGTCTATCAGAACCGTCTTTCCTTTTCCGATATTAGAAGTGCCGTATTTTCCTTTTTGGGTCATTATCTGAGCTGCCTCTGCCAGTAAATACTCTGTGCTTAAATAGAAATTGATAAACCCTGGCGCCACAACTTGGACTTTTTCAATCCCTAACGGCTGGTAGCTGGCGGCTAGTAGTTGACTGACAATATTT
>PFMH01000112.1 GCA_002785325.1 bacterium (Candidatus Howlettbacteria) CG_4_10_14_0_8_um_filter_40_9
ACTTTACAATTTATCAAATTTTTACATAAAAGAGAGCCAATGGCTCTCTTTTATTCTTCTTTGATTTCGTATTCATTTTCTTCCTCCAGTATCTCTCCTTGCAACTGCAATCTTTCCAAGTTCTTTCGTTCTAGCTTGATGAGGGCATCCTTGAGAAAAAGTTTATAAGTTTTATTATCCCACTTGTATACAGATTCTATTGAATCTTTGAGATAATCGAGCTTTTCTTTTTCTTCTCTCACTAAACCCATAAACTTTTTTACAAGCTCTTTTTTATCCTCTGCTTCTGTCCGCCTAAGTCGTATTACTTCCACGCATACCACCTCGTTTCCTATGTTTCACTCCTGTGTTATGCCCAAAATTATTTTTTCATCTCCCCTCTTGAGCTAATCATAGTACTACAATAGTTATCCTCTTGTCAAGGCCTTTTGCACTCTCTCGAGAACTTCGCCCATCGTGGTTTCAGATTTGACGATAAAGTCGGTGGCCCCATATGCCATCGCTTTCTCCTTGGTTTGTTCATCGGAGAGGGCAGTGAGCATAATTATCTTGGTGTTTGATACTTCAGGGGTGGCTTTCATGATATCTAGGATGTGGAGCCCGTGAATATTTGGCATCATGATATCCAAGAGGACTAGATCCGGTTTTTCTTCCGTTACTTTAGTCAGGGCTTCCTCACCGTTTTGGGCGACGCAAACCTTGTATCCCTGGGCCGTAAAAACAGCGCGATAAAGGTCGCAGAGTTTCTGGTCGTCATCAACTATCATAATTTTTGGATTCATTTTATCTCCTTTATTGTATCTTACCAAGAATCGCTAACATTTAGAAATTTTTTAATAGTGATTCAAGAATATTGTTGCTCTTTTTGTTGCTAGCTAAGCGTTTCTTCTTTGAAAAAGCGAGAGGGAGAGAAAGGACAAAGACGGAACCCTCTCCCTTTTTACTCTGGAAATTTATTTGTCCTCCTAGCCTTTCAGCTAAAGATTTACAGACATAAAGTCCCAGTCCGCTACCCCCGGTTGCCCTTGTTTGCCAATCTTCTGCGCGATAGAACTTTTGGAAGATCAGCTTTTGAGCCTCCGGAGCGATGCCAATGCCGGTATCTTTGATTGAAAGGACAGCTTCTCCTCCTGTTTTAAAAAGAGATATCGTGATACTTCCTTTCTCGGTAAACTTTATTGCATTATCCAAAAGGTTTATCACTATTTCTTTTAGTTTTGCTTTATCAGTCTTTATCTCTAACGCCTTTTCTTTAGTCGTAATGGTGACCTTTAGACCTTTATCATTTATCTTAGAAGAATACTCTTTCATTACTTCCTTTAACAATTTCAATAAATCTGTTTTTTCAATCGTGAGTTCCAGTGTCCCCGCTTCAGACTTGGTTGTGAGCAATATATCTTTGGAAAGTTTTATCAGTTCAAGAGCGCTTTCATGGATAATATTTAGATATTTCTTGGTCTCTCCGTCGTACTTCAAATCATTATTCGTTAGGAGGAAATGCAGATAGCCTTCGATAACAGCAAGAGGCGTTCTAAGCTCATGGGAAGCGATCGCCGTAAACTCTTCTTTTTTCTTTTCGAGCTCTTCTTCCTTTGTAGCGTCATGCATAAAAATAATTGATCCTTGAAAGACCTCGTTTTCGTCATGAAGAGGAGTTATTGTGCAAAAAAAGCTTTTTGTTTCTTTTTCGCCGATTAACTCAAGGTCGTTTCGAAAGAGCGACTTGCCCCTTTGACACGATATGGCTTCTGAAAAATTAAAAGGGCCTTTTTGGCCGACAAGATTTACATAATTTTCGAGCTTTTTCCCAACCATTTTTTTCTTGTCTAATGAAAAAACGGAAGCGGCTTTTTCGTTTAACAAAATAACCCTCCCTTTTGTATCGAGGGAGATGATGATGTCTGAGATGCTGTCGAAGAGATTTGTTATCTCATATTTTTCTAGTGCTAAGTGGCGGTTTAAGGTCTCAAGCTCGTCTTTTTTCGCTTTGTATCTTAAGGCCTCTGTAGCAAAGAGCCTAAGGACGATAGCCAGAGCTACAACTCCATAAAGTTCAAAGGCGAGTTTGTAGAAAAAGACATTGAGGCTTATCGCTATGGGTAGGAGGGAGAAAAGGACCCCAAAAAGAATAACGATGGTGCTGAGAATAAAGTTTTTTAGATTGTAAACGAAAGAGTTTAGGGCAATGATAATAAGAAAGAAAATAATATAAAGGTACCCCCATTCGCCTAGATTTTTCATGATCGTTACTATCGCGACAGTATAGACAACATCGGGGAAAAGAGTGAGGCGTTTATCAAAGTATATGCCGGGGACCAGATAATAAATAGCCGTAAATATTATAGTTAAGGCCCCTATTAACCAGACATTTCTTACTGCTTCTGCGCTGATGGGGGTGATCGTTACTACTAAAATAGTAAGAATGACAGAAGAAGCAGCCGTTGCGGCGCTTATGTACTGGGCCTTCTTTATATCTTGAAGAAAGCCGTCGCTCATTACCTCTCGTACTTTGTCGTTACTCATCTTATTTGACGACGCTCCTAATCTTTTTTATAATATCGCCCACAGAGCTCTCTGTTTTTGACAGGTATTCGCAGGCACCAAAGATAGAGGCCTCTTTTTGGACGTCCTTTTCTCTCATATCAGTAAGGATGATAAGTGGCAGTGACCCTTCAATTCTTAGCTTTAACTCCTTCAAAAGGTCAATATTTTTTAGGTCGGGGGTCATGATATCGAGAAGGACCAAACTCGGCTTAAAGGAGCCTATCATCTCTATGGCACGAGAAACGCTCTCTGCGGTTTCTACTTGGATTTGTTGAAACGAGATAGCAGTTTTGTAGAGATATCGCGTTCCCTCGTCGGATTCTATTATTAATACTTTGGCCATTTTTTCTCCTATAATTTAATTAATATTTGCTACTTATATTTAATATATTGATTGACCAGATTTTGAATGTTTTTATCGCAAAACTGACGCTGAAACATTACACAAAACGGACGCAACATTCTAAATGATTTATTTTAATTTTTGTTACTTGTCATTTGGAATTTTACTATTATGATTTGTCTTTATTCCCAACCTTCAGGCTGAAACTAAAAGTCGTTCCTTTCCCCTTTTCACTGTCGACCCAGATATCTCCGTTCATCTTTTTAATAAGCGCCTTTACGATGAAAAGACCGAGCCCTGTCCCGCTGATTTCCTTCGTCTCATCTGTTCTTATCCTGTAGAATTTTTCAAACAAATGCTCTCTCTCGCTTTTTGACATTCCGAAGCCCTCGTCTTGGATCTCTGTTATGACCTTATCTTTTGAAACGGCATGTTTGATATAGACATTTTTACCTTCAGGAGAATATTTTATGGCATTATCGATAAGATTTATTATGACTTCCTTTATCTTTATCTCGTTAGAGTTTACATAAGGAAGCTTTGTTTCTACGTAGTGCAGTTTGATCTTTTTTGTTTTTGCTTTTATTGAAAGATCTTTTACGATATCCGATATGATAGGGGATATATTGACTGGTGCCAAGTCAAATTTCATCTGGCCTGATTCTGATCTTAAAACCTCCAGAAGATCGGAAACGAGAGTGGACAGTTGTTTTGAAACTGAAAGTGCCGTGGTAACAGGGGTTTTTATTGAAGCGCTTATCTCCCCGTATGATCCGTCAAGCACCATGTCCAGATAACTGGAAACAGTGAAGATAGGGTTGCTTAGTTCGTGAGCGATAACGTAAACAAACTCATCCTTTACTTTGTCGAGTTCTTTTTCTGCTCTAGCATCGTGTATCGTAAAGACCATGCCTCTGATTTTTGACTCCTTTCCATATATCGGAGCTATGGTTAGAGCAACAGGGATAAGTTTCCCTTCTTTGTTTCGGATATTGATATTTTCTCTGTATGTTTTTCTAACTACAGTCCCTTCCTTTAGAGCTGACATTACCAAATCCTTGGCCTTAGCTCCTTCTTTGTCTCTGATATCTACAAAGTGCCTGTAGTGTCTGAACATAACATCTTGTGATGCATATCCCGTTATCTCTTCCACTTTTGGATTGTACTGAAGTATCTGGCCCTGGTTGTTTACGACTATAAGTCCTTCTCCCATGCTTTCCATCATTGCTTCGTCTTGTTCTTCGCTCATTTTCAATGTTTTAGAAACTTCTATTAAAGCTCGGTTTTTTTCAATCAAAAGATCTGCGGTTTTTTTAAATGTCCAGTAGAGGAGAAGATAAAGCAAAAAAAGCGACGAACCAGTGATAAACCAGATATTTTTTTGAATGGCTGCTATATCCTCATAAACTCCGCTGATGTCAAAATAGAGTTCTATAACTCCGGAAGGAGAAGTCTTTTCATCATAGAAAACGGGTATGTATATCTCCATTAAGTTACCGACTTCTTCGTCTTTAGTGTCTTGCTCTTTTTTCCTGTTTAGAATCTCGGCAACGTCTCTACCTTCGAGAGCTTCATTGAGTTCCTTGTTATCTCTATAGTTTTGACCTATAAGACTGGCTTCATTTGCAAACAATATGTTGCTATCGCTGTCATAAATCTTGATTTTTTTTGAGTCCAGATAACCGATTGCTTTATAAAAATCTTCAAAAGAGGATTTATTTTTTTGAAAATTGGGATTTTTAAATACGGTTTCTCCAAGGTATTCTTTCGCGTGATCTCTGATATGATGAGAAATCTCATGTTTATTTTTGTCTATTACATATTCTTTGATATTTTTATTAATAAAAATATTTAAAACCAAACCCAGCGTTGCAAATGCTACAAAGCTTAAGACGAGGAATTTTCTTGTTGGGCTCATACCTAAATTCATAATGCTTATATCTATTTTATGCCATTTGCCATTGTTTTAAAAGTATAAAGAAGGCATTTTAGAAGGTCTTGACATCCTTTTTACGTTTTGCTAACATAACTTTAGCACTCTGGCTATGAGAGTGCTAACACGGAATTTTTCAGCAGAAAAAATGGATGAAAGAAGCCACAAAGTATTGGAAGCCGTTATCAGAGAATATATCGATACCGCGGAGCCGGTAGGGTCTTTTCATTTGAGGGAGGAATACGATTTTCCTTTCAGCTCGGCGACAATCAGGTCGGTGCTTTCAGATCTGGAAGGCTTAGGATATATCTTCCAACCTCATACCTCTGCGGGGAGAGTTCCGACCGAAAAAGGATACCGATTTTTCGTCGATCTTTTCGGGGAAGGAAGCTTTGACAGTTCAGCGAAAAGAGAAGAGCTGGCTTTCCGGAAAAAGATGCTGGCGATGAGATCGAGTTTTGAAAAAATGCTCGATGCAACAGCAAGACTTCTTACAGAAACATCTTCAAACGCCGGGATCGCGGGAACCAATGAGTATGTGTTCAAATACGGCATCTCAAATCTTTTGCGGGAGCCGGAGATCAAGAACGAGGATTACGCCGTAGGAGTGGCGGACATCTTTGACAATATAAACGATGTTATAAGAGAAGTCCCGGACAATATAGAGGTTGACGTATACGTTGGCGGTGAAAACCCGATCGGGAAAAAAGCGGGGTGCAGTTTGGTAATATCCAGGTTTTTGACCCCTTATAATACAAAAGGATTTTTGGGAATCTTGGGCCCCACAAGGATGAGTTACGAAAGAAATCTATCTCTGGTAAACATGGCTAAAGATATCTTGGAAGGAGAAATATAGTATGGAAAAAGAGAAAAAAGGAAAAGGGAAAAAAGAGAATCGAGAAAAAGAACTGGAAGAGCTTTTGAAAAGGGTTCAGGCGGATTTTGTAAATTATAAAAACCGGACTGAAGAGGCCAGAATAAACCTTCTGAATCAGGCTTCTCGAGATACCATTCTTAAAATGCTTCCGGTTTTGGACAATCTCGAGCGCGCTTTGAAACATACACCTAAGGAACTTTCAAAAAACGAATGGGTAACGGGGCTGACTCATATCAAAAATCAGTTCGAAAATTCATTGAAAGAAGAAGGTTTGGAAATCATTGAAACGTCAGGAAAAGAGTTTGACCACAACTTGCACGAGGCGATCTCATTTATAGAGGGCAAAGGAAAGGACGGAGAGATCGTCGAGGAGTACGAAAAAGGATACACGCTTTACGGACAAGTGGTAAGACCGGCAAAGGTAGTAGTAAGTAAAATTTCTAATATCTAAACAAATCACAATGACCAAAATCTGAAAGTTTATAATATTTGAATTTAGATATTGTTTAAAGTTTAGGATTTAGAGTTTAGGATTTTTACAATCAGTATAATTACAAATTCATTAATTAATCGAACAGCTAAGAGCTAATGGCTAGTAGCTAAATAAAAGGAGACATTATGGGAAAAATTATAGGAATCGACTTAGGAACTACAAACTCGGCGATGGCAGTGATGGAAGCCGGCGAGCCAACCATCATACCAAATGCCGAGGGTAACAGGACGACGCCTTCAGTAGTCGCTATTTCGAAAAATGGCGAAAGGTTAGTGGGGCAGACGGCCAAAAGACAAGCGGTGATAAATCACGAGAATACCGTTTTCTCAGTTAAAAGGCTGATTGGACGAAAGTACGGCGATGAAGAGGTAAAAAAAGATGTCGAGCTTATGCCGTATAAGATTGTAAAAGCAGATGGCGGCGTAAAAGTGACGATGAACGGGAAGGATCATTCGCCGGAAGAAGTCTCAGCAATGATACTTCAAAAGCTCAAAGCAGATGCCGAAGCATACTTGGGAGAAAAAGTAACCGAAGCGGTGATCACCGTTCCCGCTTACTTCGACGATGCGCAAAGGCAGGCGACTAAAGATGCCGGAAAGATCGCGGGCCTAGAAGTAAAAAGGATTATAAACGAGCCGACGGCGGCTTCTCTAGCTTATGGACTCGATAAGAAGAAGGAAGAGAAGATAGCCGTTTACGACCTTGGCGGCGGAACATTCGACATCTCAGTTCTTGAGCTAGGCGACGGTGTTTTCGAGGTGAAGTCGACTCACGGAGATACTCACTTAGGCGGAGATGACTTCGACCAGAAGATCATCGACTGGCTTACCGAGGAATTCAAAAAGGATCAGGGGATCGATCTAAAGACCGACACGGCTGCGTTGCAAAGACTAAAAGAAGCGGCTGAAAAAGCGAAGCAAGAGCTTTCGACGACGATGGAAACGGAGATAAACATACCTTTCGTCACTGCCGATCAGGCGGGTCCTAAGCATTTGAACATCAAGCTTACACGTGCCAAACTGGAACAGCTCGTTGAGGAATTAATCAAAAATACTATTACTCCATGTAAAACGGCGCTCAAAGACGCCGGCGTGGAAACAAAGGATATAAACGAAGTGATCTTGGTTGGAGGAATGACAAGGATGCCGGCAGTTCAGAAAGCGGTCAAAGATTTCTTCGGTAAAGAGCCGCTAAAAGGTGTAAATCCTGACGAAGTGGTCGCCATCGGCGCCGCTATCCAGGGCGGAGTACTTGGCGGAGAAGTAAAAGATGTTCTTTTACTTGATGTGACACCACTTTCACTCGGGATCGAGACTATGGGGGGAGTGTCTACAAGATTGATTGAAAAAAACACCACTATTCCGACATCGGCTTCTCAGACATTCTCGACCGCGGCCGACAATCAGACATCGGTGGAGATAAATGTTCTTCAGGGAGAGCGAGAGTTTGCCAATGACAATAAGTCGCTCGGCCGATTTATCCTTGACGGTATCCCGCCGGCGCCAAGAGGAGTTCCTCAAGTAGAGGTAAGTTTCGACATCGACGCCAATGGCATCGTCAATGTTTCCGCTAAAGACAAAGCGACAGGTAAAGAACAGAAGATCACTATTACTGCTTCTTCAAGCCTTTCCAAAGAAGAGATTGAGAAGATGCAGAAGGATGCCGAAACTCATGCTGACGAAGATAAGAAAAAGAAAGAATTGATTGAAATTAAAAATATGTCCGATACTTTAGTCTACACAGCTGAAAAGACTTTGAAAGATGCCGGCGATAAAGCTAAGGAAGAAGACAAAAAAGAGGTTGAGGAAAAGGTCGCTGCTCTAAAAGAAGTTATGGGCGGCGAAGATAAGGACGCGATCCAGAAAGCTTACGATGAACTCTCAACTTCGCTTCAAAAAGTAGGCGCAGCGATGTACCAGGGTTCGGAGGGCGGAAGTCAGAGTTCAGATGTCGGAGGGGAAGAAAAAAAGGACGAACCGCAAGAAGGGGAAGTGGTGGATGACTCGCAGGCAAGCTCAGAGCAAGGGGAGAAGAAAAACGACGAAAAAGAAGACAAAAAAGAGTAATATCGTACTATAATAATTCACTGGAGCGGGCTTTAGCCCGCTCCATTTGAAGAGTATAATAGATCATATTCGTAAAATTTGTAGATTTGTATTATTGGTAATTAGTAGGAAATGAAAAAAGACTATTATGAAACTTTAGGACTGAAAAAAGGTGCGACGAGCGCTGAGGTTAAGAGTGCTTATAGAAAACTGGCCCACAAGTATCACCCCGACAAGGGCGACGGCGACGAAAAGAAATTTAAAGAGGTAAATGAGGCTTATCAAAATCTATCAGATCCAAAAAAGAAACAGGTCTACGATCAGTTCGGACATAGCGGACCGTTTGGCCAAGGCGAAGGACAAGGACAAGCGGGCGGATTTGACTGGTCGCAGTATACTCAAGGCGGACAAGCTGGCGGGTTCCAAGGAGACTTCGATTTCTCTGGAAT
Source organism: bacterium (Candidatus Howlettbacteria) CG_4_10_14_0_8_um_filter_40_9 (assembly GCA_002785325.1). Taxonomy (GTDB): domain Bacteria; phylum Patescibacteriota; class CPR2; order UBA1875. The sequence continues at coordinate 8,685 of PFMH01000112.1, forward strand.
GGGAGGTTTCTCCGATATATTTGAATCATTTTTTACCGGCGGAGGAAGATCTCAAGGCAGACCGGACAGAAGGGGTTCCGATCTCGAGACAGCTATAAATATTGATTTCAAAGAGTCTGTTTTTGGCGTTGAAAAAGAGCTAAATCTCACCAAAAATGCTGTTTGCGACAGGTGCAAGGGTAACGGTGCAGAGCCGGGAAGCAGTCTAAAGACCTGTCCAGAATGCAAAGGCGAGGGAAGGATAGAGTCTGTCAGAAGAACGCTCCTTGGCAATATGGTTCAGCAACAAGTCTGCCCGACTTGCGAAGGTGAAGGCAAGGTCCCGGAAAAAGTTTGCACGAAATGTCGGGGAGAAGGAAGAGTTAAGGAATCTTCGAAGATCAAAGTAAAGATTCCGGCCGGAGTAGAAAATGGCTCGACGGTTCGGATAAATGGTGCCGGGGAAGCGGGAAAGAAAGGCGGAACAAGCGGGGACTTATATATCCGAATTATCGTAAAACCGGATGCAAGGTTTAGGAGAGAAGGGTACAATATATCAAACAGTACGGAAATATCATTTCCTGAAGCGGCACTTGGGACGACAGTAGAAGTTTTAACAGTTGACGGTCCTATAAAACTCAAAATTCCCGCAGGAACTCAAAGCGGTAAAGTTTTTAAACTTTCTGATAAAGGCGTCGTCCATCCTGCAAGCGGTCGAAGAGGCGGTCATCTTGTTGAGGTAAATGTTCTTACTCCATCCCGACTCTCCAAAAAACAAAAGGAACTTTTAGAAGAATTGCAAAAAGAGGACGGCGAGCCGAAGAAGAGATGGTTTGGATAAAATAAATTCAAATATAAAGGTTGAAATTACGGGGAAAAATTTAAAAGTGAGTAAAAAGCATATAAAACAGTTGATCAACTTTATAACATTCTTAAGGGTTCTTTCTCCTTTATATCTTTTATTTAATAGTTCTAAAAGCGCTCTTTTTGTGCTTTTAATATTTGGAATTTTTACAGACATGGAAGGTTTGATAGCAAGGAAGTATAAGGTAGCCAATACTAATGGCAGGGTGTTTGATTCATTCGCTGATATGGTTGGTTTTGGTCTCAATACAACAATAATTGCAATGTTAAATTTCGGTTTTGCAATTTTCCCTTATGCTGTATTTTTCTTTACAAGCGTTGTTTGGAGGGAATTAAGAATTATAAAGTATTACATAAGAAAAGAACGATATATAAGAGGGATGCCACTTATTCTTTCTTTAGCGATATTATTAACCATAAGTCTTTTCATCTGGTCAGCCGAAATGTTTAAAATATTTTTTGTATTAGCAGGTTTGAGTTATTTTGTACCATTTAAACTTTTCCCTGATCAGTTAGCACTGAGATTATCAAAAATGGCAAGATATTCTGGCGTAGATTCAATAAGTTAGTCTATTTTGTGATAAGAATGCTTAAAAATTTATCTTTAATGATATCAAGTACTTTCTTAGGAGCGTAGAATTCTAGATCTGATGATTCTCTTTTAGCTAAATTCTTGAGTCTACTTGATGATATTTTTTTGTACTCGTCTGGCACAGGTATCAAAATGAGTTTTGTCCATAAATTTTCAACATCGTAATGTTTTGCAAGTTTTTTTGTATATTCAATATCTTTATTGTTTCTAATACCTCTTACTACTTTCTTTGCTTTAAGCAGAAATTTTTTAATCTCTTCTCGGTTTCTAGCTAAAAAAATATGTTCATTGTTGAGATATAGTTTAGCGATCTCTCTCCTTTCTTCTAAACTAAAAAGACATTCTTCTTTTAGTTCGTTTTGACATATGATGAGATTAACAGTTTCTCCAATAATTTCTTCGGCGGTCCTTTTTGTGTTTAAGTGAGAAAAATGCATTGGATCAACACTAGCAACATAAACATTTTTTGGATAATTAAAATTTTCAATATTTTCTTTTCGTATTTTCATAACATTATTCTACCAGAATCTTTTCCTTGTTGCATTTGAAACTTATAAATCCTATAATTCTACTTAAGGAGGAGGGACCAGATGAACCTAAGTTGGGACTTTTTTATCATGATGTTTTTCGTCGTAATGACGGTTTACGGCTTGCTTTTGGGTAAGAGTCGTGTTTTCGGTATACTTTTAAATACTTACGCAGGCTTCGTGATCGCTCAAGAAGGGGGGGAGATAGTTTTCAACTATATAAAAAGAGCGGCTTCTATAAATGGCGCTTTGAGTACATCTTATTTTGGCGCAAAACTTTTGACCTTTACCGCCGTAGTTTTTATTCTGACCTTGAAAGGGGAGCTTTCAGGATATGAAGATAGAGGGATGCACTCTACTGTTATGACGGCGATATACGGATTTCTTTCTGCGGGGCTCATACTTTCAAGCGTCTTTGCTTTTATGGGTGAGACCGAGAAACAGCATATCATTTCAGTTTCCAGTCTTGCTTCACAAGTTGCTGACTACAGACTGGTGTGGTTGGTTGCTCCGATAGGCGCCGTTATCGTTGCCGGTTTCTTAAGAGGAAAAGGGAATAACCCGAGGAACTATTAAATATTATTATAATAAAAATAAACTCAAAAATCTCCGAAAGGAGATTTTTTAATGGTGGGTCGTCTGGGACTCGAACCCAGGACACCCTGCTTAAAAGGCAGGTGCTCTAACCAACTGAGCTAACGACCCTTGAAAAATATTATTCCTGCTAGAGCAGGTTTCTTTTTTTAAATATAGATTTTCGATCAGCCGAGAATGACAATGGATTTATTTTACTCTATTTTGACAGCTTTTTCAACCCAAATTTAGTGATTTTCGAGCGTCGTAATTTCAAAGTATTTTATTATGTTATAATTTTTTTATGAAAGCTAAAGCATTTTCGATAATACTTTTGTCTTTTGTGGCGGGAATATTTGTAGCGCCATTTTTTGATATTGATACTAGTTTGCTTAAATATATAGCGCTTGGTATTTTTATCATTTCACTTTTATTTTTCCGAAAAAATATCTGGATTCGAACCGCTCTGATCTCACTGGCAGTTTTTTTATTTGCGATTTTCCGATATGGAGCAGTCCAACCAGAGGACAATCCTGCATGGATCGGACATTATAACGGCAAGAAAGTTGAAATAGTCGGAGTTGTTGACTCAGAACCGGAAAAAGATATAGTTACCAAGTTTGTCGTTGACGTTTTAAACGTCGATGGGAAAAAAGATGTAAGTGGGAAGATAATGGTGACGGTCAGAAACTATCCCGCCTATAAATTCGGCGATAAGATAAAGATTTCCGGTGAACTAAAAGAGCCCCCAGCTTTCGAAGACTTTTCTTATAAAGATTATCTATCAAGGTTCGGTATTTTTTCGGTGATGGATTTTCCGGATGTCGAAAAGACTGCAGGTCAGTATGTAGAAAGAGGCACATTTAAAAATATATGGTTTGGAACGCGAGTCAATCTAAATAGTATCAGAAAGACATTTGAGTCAGGTATCGAGAAGACCTTGCCAGAACCGCATGCTTCTTTTATGACGGGTCTTATCCTCGGAAGCAAAAAGTCTATCCCGGAATGGCTGTTAGAGGACTTTAAAAAGACGGGGACAACTCATATTATCGCTCTTTCGGGATTCAATATTACGATCATCGTTATGGTCTTAAAAAATCTGACCCACGGTTTCTCGCGACGGCTTAGCTTTTGGCTTCCGATACTCGGGGTTTTCCTTTTTGTTCTTCTGACTGGAGCGCAGGCGTCGGTGGTGAGGGCGGCGATCATGGGGTCGATGCTTCTCTTGGCTACGAGACTGGGACGGCAGAGCAACGCTTTTGTATCCATTGCCTTTACGGCAGTCATTATGATATATTTGAATCCTTTGATTCTCCGATTTGACATCGGTTTCCAACTTTCTTTTGCCGCGCTTGTGGGGCTTATATATGTAGCGCCGTTTATCGATAAATATTTTTTACGTTTTCCAAAGATTATTGCCGAAAACTTAAGTTTGACTTTAGCCGCTCAGATAGCGGCTGCTCCGATAATTATTTACAATTTCAAAAGCTTGTCACTCATCGCGCCTGTAGCGAATGTCCTTATCTTGCCTCTGATACCGTTAGTTATGGCAGTAGGGTTTGTATCAACCGTAATGGCAATAGTTTTCGAGCCGCTCGGAAGGCTTTTCGGATATGTATCTTATGGATTTTTGGAATATATGATCCGTGTGGCTGGGTATCTCTCGTCCGTGTCTCTTGTTAGCATAGATATAGATATGAAGAGCCCGATCTATATCCTTGTCTACTACTTTTTACTTTTTGATATATACTTGATCTTAAGTAAAAGAAAAATAATAAAAGAAAAAGAGTATGAAAGATAAGATAAAAAAGTTAGCGCCGGCTTTTTCCGCAATTATTTTAGTCTTAAATGTGTATGTTTGGTCAGCGTATGCGAAACCGATTGACCATAATTTGCATTTATCTATGTTTGATGTGGGTCAAGGTGATTCATTTTACTTTAGAACACCGGAAGGCCAAGATGTTTTGATCGATGGCAGTCCGGGCAGAAGCGTTCTTTCAGAGCTGGGGAAGACAATGCCTTTTTATGACTGTCATATAGATATTGTGATTGCGACCCATCCGGATCTTGACCATATCGGAGGTCTGACAAGCGTCTTGGAGAAGTATGATGTAGGCCGTTTTATGATGACCGGAGTAAACGGTAAAACGGAGGATTATGAAGAACTCAAAGATCTTTTGGAGGAAAAAGATATTCTCGTTACTATTGCTCAAAAAGGAGAGACGATAAAATTTAGCGATGAACTAAAAATGGAGATTTTAGCTCCGGAAAATATGAACGGAAAAAGTATAGAAAATATCAATGACAGCTCTATCGTTGGGCTTTTGAGATTTAAGGACTTTGAAATACTGCTTACAGGAGATGCGGAGCTTGCCGAGTGGGAAGATATCTTAAATACATTTCCCAAAGATCGAAAAATTGAAATTTTGAAGATTTCTCATCATGGGAGCAAAAACGGAACTACAGAAAAAATATTGGCTGGTATAAAACCAGAAACCGCGCTTATATCTGTGGGGAAAAGCAATAGATACGGCCACCCGCACAAAGAAGTTTTAAGTGCATTGGAGAAATTTGGAGTTAAGGTTTTGAGGACTGATGAGAAAGGAACCATCGAGATCGTTTCGGATGGGGATCATTACCAGATAAAATAGCTTAAGCTTAATATTTCAAGAAAAAGGCCTATAATATTGGTATGAAAGATAAAATCAAAAAAACCCTTGAGGTAAAGCGGGATATTAAAAAAGAGGAACTGGAGATTCTTGATATACTGAAAAGCAAAGAGCTTGATAGTATAAAGATGGACTCGATCCGCGCTATTTTGACCGAGCTTGCAAAAGAGATCATCGACGCTAAAACTAGAGCGGTATTTGATGAAGTCACCGGTTGCGTCACTCAGAAATTTATCCGAGAGTTTTTGGGGAAAGAGATGGAAAAGAATAAAAGATATAAAGAAAAACTCTCTATTGTGATGATAGATATAGACTACCTGAAACAGATCAACGACACTTTTGGTCACGTGGTCGGGACACGCGTCATAGAAAGCGTTGCTAAGATTATAAAAACGAACGTTAGAAAAGCCGATATTGTTTCTCGTTATGGCGGAGATGAATTTTTAGTTGTTTGCCCCAATACAGGGATAAAGGAGTGTCGCAAGCTGGCAAAGAGGATAGAAAAAGCAGCGGACGGTTATGAATTTCAGACTGATCTTAATGTTTCTATTTGCACGGGAGCGGCAGAATACAGAGAGTCACTCATAAAGTCGGACGATTTCATAAATGAAGCGGACAAAGAACTTTATCAAATGAAAAAAAAGAGGGAGCTCTCGAAACTTCCTGGACAGAGCTAATCTTTATGGATAGCGGGCAATGGAATTAGTGGAAAAATATTGACGGTCATTTTTATTGTGCTAATATATCTAATATGAACATCATGACTAATCTGATTATTTTAATAATAGTGCTACCGGTGGTCCTCATGGACAACTGGCGGATTGGATGTGCAAAGATAAAACAAAAGTAATAGATCAAAAACAAAAGTAAATTTGCAAACCAATTCGCCAAAACAAGGCGAATTTTTGATTTGACACGAATGATAACGAAGATAAGAAGAATCACGAATGAGGATACGAATATTTAACGGGGTGTGGCGTAGCCAGGTAGCGCGTTCCGATGGACCATCGGAAAGGTCGTAGGTTCAAATCCTACCATCCCGACTAGGGAGTAAAAGGCAGCTTGAAAACTTAAGAAGGAGGTGAATGGTTTGGTATCGATGGCTTTTAGGATTTCAGTACGAGAAAATGCAACTATTCCTGGTCATTTAGATCGGGGATGGGGCGATTGTGTTGAGGTCAATGAGGTGAGAAGGGAAGTCGGAAATGTCGTAGAGGTTACAATTGTCGGAGACAGAAGAGCGATAATAGATTTTGTCAACGAAGTAAGATATCAATGTGTTGGTTAGTCAGCCAGAAAACCTGTAAACAGGTTGACTTCGTGGGCGCGGGGACACCGTGACTTGAGGAGTCGAATGGCAATGAAAGGGTATATCGGTGATCCCTGTTACTCTTTTTCTTTTGGGGAAATTTTGGTAGAATTAAGTCGCAAAACTTTTTTGTTATTTATCTCGATTAACTTATTTATATGTCAGGACATTCAAAATGGGCCAGTATAAAACATAAAAAAGGGGCAGCGGATGCGAAAAAAGGAAAAGTATTCACCAAGATCGCTGCCAATATCTATAGTGCCGCTAGACAAGGGGGCGGGGATGCTGATAAGAATTTCCGTCTTCGTCTGGCGATAGATCAGGCAAAAGCAGCAAATATGCCGTCTGCAAATATCGATCGTGCTATAAAAAAAGGGACAGGAGAACTCGGAGGAGCGGCGGTAGAAGAAATATTATACGAGGGTTATGGCCCGAGCGGAACAGCAATCCTCATAGAGGCGGCTACCGATAATAGAAACAGAACCTCGGGAGAAGTACGCACAGCTTTTACAAAAAGCGGAGGCAGTCTAGGAGAAAGCGGATCGGTAGGATATTTATTTGAAAAAAAAGGGCAAGTGCAACTAGCGGCTAGCAAACAAGAACTGAAAGGGGAAGATCTAGAGTTGGCAATCATAGATTCTGGAGCGGAGGATTTTGAAGAAAACGACGAGGAGATACTTATCTATACCAAACCGAATGAACTGATGCAGGTTGTAAAATATTTGAAAGATAGCGGCGTAAAAGTTGATAGCGCTGAGCTGACATATATCCCCAAAACTGAAGTTAATATTGATGATAAAGAGAAAGCAAAAAAAGTTTTAAATCTCATGGATACGCTAGAGGATCTGGATGATGTACTAAACGTGTCTTCTAATTTCAATATAGATGAAAGTATTTTAAACGAATTGTCATGAGGACTGGATCCCCGTTGTTACGAGGATGACAATAGAAGGAGAGCATAATAAGTGACCATAATTTTGGGTCTCGACCCTGGAACTGCTACAACTGGATATGGAATAATAAAAGAAGAGAGTGGCAAGATCGAACTTGTCGACTACGGCTGTATCGAAACAAAAGCCGGAAAAGAACTTTCGGTGCGGCTTTGTGAGATATATGACGAGCTTTGCGAAATTATAAAAAAATATAAACCGGACGAGATCGCGATTGAAGAGCTTTTTTTCGCAGCCAATACCAAGACGGCGATAGCGGTCGGTCATGCCAGAGGAGTTTTGATGCTCGGAAGTAAAAAAACAGGGAAACCGGTCGCCGAATACACTCCGCTTCAGGTAAAGCAAGCGCTTTCCGGCTACGGCAGAGCAGATAAAAATCAGATCCAGCAGATGGTAAAGACTTTTCTGAACTTAAAAGAAATCCCAAAATCGGATGACGCCGCCGACGCGCTGGCGATCGCCATTTGTCATGCAAACTCTCGGAAAGTTAACGAACTAACAAATAACAGTTAATTTTTTGTCTACTTTTTTTGTTTTTGTGTTTGTGCTTAAATGAGATTGTTAATATGCGTTATTCTGGCTTGTCCAGAATCAATAAATACTAGATTCCTGTTTTCACAGGAATGACAGGAGGAAAGGATGATAGGCAAACTTAAAGGACAGATAGATCTTATCGGAAACGGCTATATAATAGTCGATGTTTCTGGTGTGGGGTATAAGGTAGCCGTTAGCTCTTCGCTATTGGCTGATAGTAAAATGGGAGACGAAATTACTTTATTCATTCACACTCATGTCCGCGAGGATCATTTGAGTCTTTTCGGATTTCTGACAAACGAAGAACTGGTTTTTTTTGAAATGTTGATCGGGGTTAGCGGAGTAGGACCAAAAGCGGCTTTAAATATCTTGTCGGCGGCACCGATCGAAAAGATCCAGACGGCGATCTCGAAACAGGACCCGTCGCTTCTAAATACTGTTTCGGGCATCGGCAAAAAAACGGCCGAAAAGATAGTTATTGAACTGAAAAACAAAATTGGGATTATCGCCGAAGGTAATATCTTTGAAAAAAGCGCTGAAACGGATGAGGTCGTCTCGGCGCTCGAAGGGCTGGGATATAAAGCAGCGGAGGTGAGGGCGGTTTTGCCGAAGGTAACGGGTGAGGATACCGAGAGTCGGATCAAAGAAGCGCTGAAATTATTAAGTAAATAGTGACCTTCCGTAGTTGTCATTCTCGCATCAGCGGGAATCCAGACCCAAAACGCATGAAAGAGTATTATATTTATATTTTAGCAAGCAAAAGGAATGGAACTTTGTATATTGGTGTTACAAATAATCTAGAGAGACGAATTTATGAACATAAAGAAGGGCTTATTGAGGATTTACAAAAAAATATGATGTTAGGGATTTGGTTTATTATGAGATAACATCAGATGTAAACAGTGCGATAGAGAGAGAAAAACAAATGAAGAAAGAAAATAGA
>PFMH01000043.1:0-3243 GCA_002785325.1 bacterium (Candidatus Howlettbacteria) CG_4_10_14_0_8_um_filter_40_9
AGACGACGCTTGGGCTGTAGACCTAGCAGAAAAAGATGACGGCAACCTCACGGATAGTTACTTTCTCAAAAAAAGAACATTTCGAAACATCGGGATGGTTATCGCACCTCTTGTGGCGGGGCTTGTAGTAAAACACTATGGCATGACAAACCTTTGGCTTATATACGGAATGGGTATATTTATCGCAACATTATTTTTGATATTTGCTAAAAATACAAATCATGTGGAGATTAAAGAAAACGAGATCGAAGATTATAAAAATGTTTTTACACATTCGCGAAAAACATGGGACTTTATCAGAAAGCACAAGATAGTTTCTCTTTTATTTGTAGCTATCTTTATTTTCTTTGTTGTTGAAGAAATAACATCGTTGGTTTGGACGCCCTATCTCCAAAGCCATGGTCTTCCACTACCGCAGATCGGCTATCTGTTTTCACTTATCGCTGGGCTTGGCATCTTAACCCCACTGATAACAGAAAGAATTCTGAAAAATAAAAGTAAGCTATCCATATTGACTACAACGACATTGATCTATGCTGTCGCCCTGATCTTGGCTGGAGTATATAGCAGATTACTTTTCATCTCCATAATATTCGTGATCACATACAGTCTGGAAGAAATCATCGAGCCACTGGAAGATTCGGTAGTGAACAAGTATCTTCAGAGCAAGATAAGAGCTACCGCTCTATCTCTGAAATCGGTCGTAACATCTATGGCAAGTATAGTCGGCGGCCCCTTGGCCGGCTATATCCTCGGCATCTTGTCAGCTGAAAAAGCGCTGATGCTTTCCGGTATACTATTTATGATCATCCCGCTCGTGTATTCACTCGCCGGAAAGAGGACGTTTTAAAAGAAAAATAAATATCCGATATTTGCCATCTAAGCCAGTTTACCCACGATTATTGTCCTTTCGCTCTCCAGCGTCAACGGATTCATGTTATAATCTCCGTAAATTTTTGTGACCTTAAGACCATTGGCTTCAAATAAGTCCGTGAGCTCCTTGCATGTATAATATCCAAATTTTTCTTTAGTTTTTTTATCGATCAACTCTTGATTTCTAAAATCAAAATCATAAGGATCTTTTGGATTATTTTTTAGATATGAAATAAGTCTGAAAATATTATCACTATCGAGCAAAAAGGATCCATTTGGTTTCAATACCTTAATAACATTTTTGATTAATTTTGAGGGTTTTAGTATCCCCAAATCTGAAAAAAACAAAAAGACCTTATCGTACTTCTCTCCAGTCTTCATGCTATGGATATCTTGCTTATAGTATTTAACTTTAATGTTTTCTTTTCTGGCTTTTTCCATGGCAGTTTTGATAAGGAAGTTCGAAAAATCCAATCCATCTATATCAAATCCTTTTTTCATTATCTCGAGTGTATGTCTGCCATCCCCACAAGCTAGATCCAAGATCTTATCCGTTTTTTTAAACGATAAAGCACACCTCAGAAAAGAGACGTCTATATCAAGCTGTTTCTTTGTAAAATAGTCCTTATGATCTTTCAGATAAGAACCACTTTCCCCATAGTATTTGTTCATATGTTTAAAATTTTATTTCTTTATATACTCTAACACCACGATCTCCCTCCTGACCAGCTGATCGGGGCGGGAGTAGATGAATGTGTTTCGAGGGCTTTTTTGTTCTTTTGACAGTCCTTCGATCCCTTCAGAAAGATCTATTATCTTGAAACCATTTCTTTCTAAGATGTTCTCCAAAAGGATATAGACATTTCTGTTTCTTATCCTAAATACCGGTATCGCCAAAACGATCCTGCCGTTTTTGTTTAATATTTTGTTAAATTCACGAAAGGCCGAGCCGTAAATACTGATCAACAGATCGATAGTTTTTTTTAGTTCCGTTTCGCTCGGTTCTTTTTTGAGCGGCGGACCCAGATAGGTTTCCGTTACGATCGCATCTGCTTTCCGATCGATCTTTTTTGAGATCTCCGCTACATCCGATATGAAAAGCTTAATATTTGACGAGATAGAAGATGCCCTTTCTTCCTGCGTCATTCTGGCTTGTCCAGAATCGTTCCCCACTACTAAGGACTTTGATTCTGGTCTCCTAAGCGTCGCCAGAATGACATGTTTTGTTTCAACCCCGATGTCTAGGCCGGGGAATTTGTTTTTGAGCCAATCGAGATTCTGCTCCGTATCTGCCATCGCTTTTTCACTAATATCAGAACCATAAACTTGTTTGTATCCTCCGAGCAACGCCTGCTGAAGAAAAGTACCGCTACCGCAGAAAGGGTCCAGAAGCACGGCGTCTTCGGACGCTTCGGCGAGATTTATCATGATCATCGCGAGCTTCGGCGGTGTGGTGCCGGAAACAGTATCTCGAACAGGCCTTCCGAAGTCTATCTGGCTGAAGTAGTCGATGTCTTGAACGGCGATTGTCTTCCCCACAAGAACACCATCTTTTGTAACGATCAGAGAAAACTCCGCGCCATCATCTCCCAAAAGTTTGTTCTTGATCACGGAGGCACTGGAAAGAGAGCGCTCTTTTATATTTGGATACGCCAGATTTATCTGCTGTTTTTTACCTTCTTTTTTTAAGCTCAGATACATTTTCCTTACCGACCACGAAAAAAGACGGATCTTTCTGTTACTGCCGTTCAGATCATAAATAGATATACCAAAATGATACTTTCTCTTGCCGTCTGTATAAGCTTCATTTGATAATTTATCAAACATCGCTTCCGTAATGCCATCTATGCTGGGAGAATTCAGCTCGGAAAAGATTTTTACTATCTTTATCGTTCCTCCGAGACCGTCTAAAAAATCATCGTCCAGTTTGTCGGAAGATATCAGCAAGATCTCTTTCGAGTGATCGCTGAGCTCAAACTTTATGCGTTTCTTTTTCAAAACCGACATCACTTCGGCTATCGACAGCGCCGCATTATTCCCCAAAACAAAAGCATACTTCTTTTCCATACACTTACTATATCATTTTTGTAATCTATATTTTCTTCGAGTTCAAGTGTTCCATCACTTTTGGCATAGACAGTAAAAACCAAGGGGTATAATCGTTTGGATTTTGAGATATGTCTTTTCCGAGCTCTTCGGAGCTTATCCATCTCCAATCTTCTGCCTCTTCGATATTTGGCACAGGCTGACCCCCATAATTTCCAACAAACACATGGAGATATTCGTGCTCGATCATATTATTATCAAGTGATACCTTGTAAATAAAAGAAAAATAATCTTTCATTTCGCAACCAAACCCCATCTCTTCTT
>PFMH01000043.1:3285-3917 GCA_002785325.1 bacterium (Candidatus Howlettbacteria) CG_4_10_14_0_8_um_filter_40_9
GTGTCCACTTCCGCACCGGTGTTTGATTTGACTAAGCTTGACTGGCTTAACGGCGTTTACATTCGTCAAAAAACCGACCGGGAATTGGCCCAATTGCTCAAACCGTTCGCGCCCCCAAAAATGTCCGAGACGTTAATTGAGCAAACGGTCCCTTTAATTAAGGAAAGAATTAACAAGCTGTCCGATTATGCGGCTATGGTTGACTTTTTGGTCAAGGAGCCAAAAATTGATCAAGCATTGTTGTTAAAAAAATCCCGTCAGGATGAAAAAACGGTCGCAGAGCAACGGGCTTTAGCGGTGGAAAAACTGGCGGCTGTTGAAGATTGGCAAGCCGAAAAATTGGAAAGAGTTTGTCGTGATCTGGCGGCCGAAAAAAATTATCATGCGGGCAAATTTTTTATGGCCTTACGCATTGTGATTACCGGCAAAGCCGTCACCCCGCCTCTTTTTGCCAGCCTGGCGTTGCTGGGCAAGACCAAAACTTTGGCCAGGCTGCAAAAAAAATAGGGAGGGCGCTTGCACCCCCCTATTTTTTCCACAAAATCAATTTAAATTGATTTTAGCGGCGTGGTCCGCCTGTACGCTGTTGTCGCTGTTGCATATAGCAATCACGGCAATAGACCGGTCGGTCT
>PFMH01000039.1 GCA_002785325.1 bacterium (Candidatus Howlettbacteria) CG_4_10_14_0_8_um_filter_40_9
GTCATCTTAAAACAAAAGTCAATATTCACAGAGGGTTGAGAGAGCCCATTAAAAGAAAAATGATAGAACATATTTTAGGAAACTAGGTGCACGTTTTTGATATTAACCCCTTTTTGTAAACTTTTCGGCCTTCTTCGAGGGTGTTAACATCCGGAAGCATCTTCTCTAGCGATTCTCCTTCCAACATATCATTTATTGTTTTATATTTTCGCACTCCTAAAACCTCTGTTTCTAAAAAATCTGTCTCCTCATTATTATGAACAATGATATGATCACCATGCTCTACCGATCTACGCCAACCTTTTTGGAGTCTCCCCTCAATAGTCTTCTGACCATTTTTAAGGAAGGTGAAATACGGTTCCTGTCTGTGATTATGATAAGTTTTAAATTCTTCCAATGCTTTTTGTAGTTTGGTTGCTTCTTGCTTTTTCATGATCTTTATTATACCAAAAAAGCCCCGTTTGAGGGTATTATTTTTAGACTTAAAGGGTTTCACCCTAAAGGGAAAGACCCTTTTAAAATTTAGAATTTTGGATTTATTTAGATATTAGAAGTTAGAAATTGTTAAGAAATCATTTGTCTTAACTTAGCAATTCGTTCTTCCACCGGCGGATGGGTATTGAATAGGCCGGCGAACCAACCGCGGGAAGTGCCCTTGTGCTCTTTCATAGGATTGGTAATGTAGAGATGAGCTGTGGCTTTATTTGCTTTTTTTAATGGCACCGGATCGACCGATATCTTTTCCAACGCTCGGGCCAATCCTTCTGGATAACGAGTGAGTAATGCCCCGTTTGCATCGGCTAAAAACTCTCTTTTCCGTGAAATGGCGAGTTGGATAAGACTGGCGAATAAAGGAGAAAGTAGTGCTAACACGATGCCTAATACCATAAGGATAATCCCTAGTTGCCCGCTATCTCGATCATCATCTCCTCCGCCCCAAAAGCTGATGCGGATAAAAAAGTCCGACATCAAAACGACCACGCCTACCAAAACAACTATGACAGTCATCAGTCGGATGTCGTAATTTCCAACATGCGAGAGTTCGTGGGCGATCACACCTTCTAACTCTACTTTATCCAATTTTTGAAGTATCCCTGTCGTGACACAAACCACCGCGTGCTGGGGATCCCGCCCGGTCGCAAAAGCGTTTGGCGCGCTATCCTCGATGATATAAACCCTCGGCATCGGAAGACCGGCTGTTATGGAAAGATTTTCAACAACCCTGTATAGCTCTGGGCTATCCGCTTTTTTTACCTCTTTTGCTCCCGATATGGCGAGCGTAATCTTATCGGAATAATAGTAACTCACAAATGCCTGCACCGTACTGAAAATAACGGCTATATAAAGTATGCCCGGAGTATCGAGCGCCATCGAAAACACCCAACCAAGAGCGATGACGAACAACAAAAAACCCGTCATAAACAAGAAAGTTTTGCGTTTATTTGAAGCTATATCTCGATACATTTTTCTCCTACTAATTTACGAATATATGTATTTACTAATACAGATTAAGAATCCTTTTATATTTTAGACTACTTTTTGTGAAGTTAGCCAGTATCCCCAATTGCAAGCCGGTAGATTTCAGATATGCATAGACTTGCTCGATATTTTCTTTCCTAAAACGATCACCCGTTTTTATCTCGAGAACAATCTTGTCATCTATCAAGAAGTCGAGAAAGTAATGAGTTATTTTGCTAGAGCCATAGTTTAGGTCAACCCGAAACTGTTCTTTATATTTTATCCTGGCTTGATCGAACACTTTTTTAAGGGCCATATAGTAAATCTTTTCTTGCAAGCCTCCTCCCAATTGATTATGAACGCTAAAAAGGATGCCGACTATTTCATAACTGAATTTTGGATACACTAAATCATTCCGCATTGTATTCGTAGATTAGTACATTAGTAAATTCGTAGTAACATCAAACGTCTAGTTTGATGTCAGACTTCATTTGCTCTGCTTCCGTTACTTCGAAGAATTCGTACGCTTTGAAGCCGAGCATCAAAGCGAACATATTTGTCGGGAAAACTTGAATTTTCGTGTTGAAATCTCGAACCATCCCGTTGTAGAACCTTTGAGCAGCCATGATCTTGTCTTGCGTATCAGTAAGCTCTGTCATAAACTGACTTATCTCTCCGTGAGATTTGATGTCGGGATAAGCTTCGACTTGGATTTTTAGTTGACCCATAAGGCCGTTCAGCTGGCCTTCTACATCAGCTCTTTCAGCCGGTCCGGCATCTTTAGAATCCATATCGGCTGCTTGGCTTCTAAGTTTTGTAATCTCAGTCAGCAGTTTTTCGTCGAGCTTTATCGCTGCCTGAACAGTTTTCATCAGGTCCGGGATAAGCTCAAATCTTCTCTTTAACTGAATCTTGATATCATTCCATGCCTCGTCGACTCTGTTTCTAGTTGTGATCAGTCCGTTGTAAATAACGATAAGGCCGACAGCCAAAACGGCGACTATAATTAAAATGATTGTTGTTGTAGTCATAATGTACTCCTTTATGCCGCTAAACTGACGCTAAAACATTACGCATAACTGACGCTAAATTTTTACGTAACTTCCGCGTTTTGTTTCGCGATTAAGATTAGTTAATGTCAATTCGTATATTCGTAGATTAGTAAGGTAAATTCGTTGCTTTATTACTTTGGTAGCTTTATCACTTGTCCCACCTGTATATTCTCTGGTACAAGCCCCGGATTTACCGCAACGATGTCTGCGGAAGATATCCCGATAGTAGCTGCTATCCCGCTAAGGGTATCGCCTTCTTTTACCGTGTAGTCTGTCGTTGTCGCCGCTGGCGTAACGACAGGCGCTGCAACCGCAGGGGTCGGAGCCGGTGTCTCTGCTGCTTTCGCGGCCGCTTCCGCATCCGCCTTTTCTTTATCTATCTGTTCCTGCGTTATGTCCGGCTTGTTCTCTATCTTTTCCTCCGGAGATTTTGTCTCCATAATCGCAGATGTTCCTTTACTTTTTGTATAAACCTTGAAGAGATAGAAACTCGCTAGTAGAAATAAAATTATAGTAAATATAGGCCAGAGAACTCTGCCGACCGTCAGCTTTGTCTCTATCTGCAATTCCTTTTTTATAGCGTTTGAGAGTTTTGGTTTTTTGTCTTCAGACATATGGTTTATTATATCACAAACATTATAGCATAAAACTAATCCCTGTATGGGGCTGTTGAAAAAGTCCCTAAAGCAGTCATTCTGGCGATCCGGCAGTTACCGGAGAGACCAAAATCAAACGTTTAGTCGAGAAAAATGATTCTGGACAAGCCAGAATGACATTTGAAAAATGTTCTTGAACGGTCTCAATCACTATAGCGTTCAGCCACTACGCTCCAATCAATGATATTTTTAAATATTTCCACATAGTCTGCTCTAGCTATTCCATAGTCGAGCATATAAGCATGTTCGAAAACATCCGTGACCAGAAGCGGAACACATCCAGCGAGATGACCGCTGTCATGTTCCCCTATCCAAACGTTCATTAATTTGTCAGCCTCTTTGTCATAATAAAGAATTACCCATCCGATCCCCCGCATCACACCGATCGCCTTGAATTCTTTCTCCCAATTTTCGTATGAACCAAAATCTTTAATGATTTTTTTGTAAAGTTCGGAATTTTTAGCTAATTCGTTCCCGCCCTTTGCCATATTCCCAAAGTAAAGTTCATGAAGCCGCATCCCGTTCCACTCCCAGCCGAGCCTGCGTTTGAGTTCGGAAAAATATATCGGGATGATGTCGTCTTCTTCAATCATCTTCTGCGTCGCCCCCAAAAACGAGTTTACATTTTTGACATATCCCTGATAAAGAGTAAAGTGAGCGTTCAAAAGTTCGTCCGAAAGTCCTTCTATCCCTAGTAAATAATCGTAATTTTTTTGTTGATATGACATAAATCCTCCCTTTATGTTTAAAACATACTACTTTTTTGAG
>PFMH01000117.1 GCA_002785325.1 bacterium (Candidatus Howlettbacteria) CG_4_10_14_0_8_um_filter_40_9
ATTCCATGCTGAGCCCAATATTTTCTTAAGGGAAGTTAAAAAAGACGGGAGAAAAGCGATAGAAAGATACCAGATAATATGACAAGGTTCTCTCCCTTGTCATATTTGGCTTAAATTGAAAGTGGTATTTATCAAAAAAACCTAAGGAAGAAACAATTTATTTATAATTTTTGCCAAAGAAAAAGTGCTCCGATTTATCTATCATATATCTATGAGTAAAGGTTTTTGGATATTTTTAACGTTTTTATTTTTTGTACTATTTTTTTCATTGGGGGTATATGTGTATGCAAAAGACTTTATAGCGAAAGAGAATGCTGAATTTGCTATTTCTGAAGTGCGGGATTTTTCAAAATGTGCGGAAAATTTTAATAACAAAGTAGGAGAAAAGAATGAAGGAGAAGAGAATAGGTAAAGTTTCCCATTTTTATAATCATCTTGGAGTGGCGATAGTCGAGCTAAACGATAGTCTAAGGGTTGGAGAAAAAGTCCACTTCGTAGGACATTCGACGGATTTTGAACAGCCGGCCCTATCCCTTGAGGTTGATGGAAAGAAAGTTGAGGAAGCAAAAAAGAAGCAAGTGGTTGGGGTAGAAGTTAAGGAAATGGTCAGAGAACACGATGACGTGTTTCGGGTTGAGTAACTCTTTCTACTTTTTGAACATTGTTCTCATTGTCATTCCCGCGAATGTGGGAATCCAGTTTTTATATATCTATTTTTTGATGCCTCTCCAGAGGGCGGGCAGGCATAAAGTAACAAAAAGCTTTCCGCGACCCCGCATAGCCAAAGATAGATAACTTTCGAATTCCTGGTTTTATAAGGGGTCTGGATTCCCCGCCCGAACGAGCTTCGGCTCGGGCTGGCCGCTGATGCGAGAATGACAGAGGCGGAGCGGGGCTATAGTCGTTACAAATGATAAGGAATTGGGATTTAATCTATATTCATCGATGGTTCTTTTTTCGGACCATGGTCGGGGAAAAGTGATAGAGAGGGAATAGTCGAAAATGATTTGATTTAGATCTCTCTTATCACAGGTTCGGTTACTCCGGAAGGCTCTCTTATCTCCTTTGGATTTATATCTTCCGGGAAAAGATTGTTTTCTTCTACATTACTACTCTTTGTATTTAAAATATTCGGATCCGTTTTATAGAGGAAAAAGGCCATCATTCCGAATATTAAAAGCAATAAAACCCACAAAAAAAAGATGGTTTTTCTATATCTTACCCCATCATTCCAATCTTCAGAGAAAGCTTTTGTATCAAAATATGACGTATGATCTGAAAATATCGTATTTCCTGAACGTGAAAGGTTTGAGATAAAAATAGCATCATATTTCCCCTTAAGTTCAATGTCACAGAGCACGCTATACGCCTCATTTATTTCGCTCATTTCGCTGTAAGTACTAGCCTTAGAATTTATATCGGGATGCAGAAGAAGAGCTTTCTTTTGATAAGCCTTTTTTATCTCCAAACCCGTTGCACTCCTTGGCAACCCAAGGATAGCATAGTAATTTTTCATCCTCAAAAACTTAAAACTATTCTCAAAAAAATAAATAAAACTTTCAGATTACAGAATCATTTGCCAAGTTTCGGCTATTTATTGCCAAACTTTGACTAGATAACTATCCTACCTGTCTTTAGAAAGAAATTCATTGTGGTTTTTACATAAATAACCGCTTTAATAATTGCATATATTTTGTGTTATTATGGATATATGACAAATATCGAGGGTGAAAGGGTAGAGGAAGAAGAGAAGAAGCCAAAAAAAGCGAATAAGTTTCTTTTCTTCATAAAAGCTTGTTTTAAGGCATTCTTTGTTGGCGGATTACTTTTGATATTGGGGCTGATATTTATCGCTAATTCCTATTATTCGTCTTTAGTAAATGAATTTAAACATTTGCAACCAAAAAACAATGCTACTCAAACGGTTTATTATGATAAAAATGAAGAGGTTATATACGAAAGTTACGGCGCGAAAGAGTCTGAGCCGGTAAAACTTTCTGAAATTCCGGATTATGCGGTCAAGGCTACATTGGCAGCGGAAGACTTAGATTACTACAGGCACGACGCCTATGATCTCAAAGGCATCTTTCGGGCGGTATATAGAAATTACACTACCAGTACCGGATCTCGGCTGGATAAGCTAAAAGTAATACTGGACCAGAAAAGCTATACTGAAGGCGGAAGTACGATAACGCAACAGCTAGTCAAAAACAGATATCTTACAAATGAGAGGAGCTTTGAGAGGAAGGTCAAAGAGATTGTTTACGCTATAGAACTTGAGAAAAAATATACCAAAGATGAGATCCTTGAGCAGTATCTTTCAAATATTTATTATGGCGAACAAGCTTTGGGGATAATAAATGCGTCGCAAGCGTACTATGGAAAAGATGCCAAAGATCTGACATTGGCTGAAGCCAGTATGCTGGCAGGACTTCCTGCGGCACCGACACAGTATTCGCCTGTCTCTGGAGATTTTTTTGAAAGTAAGAAAAGGCAAGAGTACGTTCTTCAGAGGATGTATCTTGCGGGGTTTATTACATTAGACGAGGCCAAAGCGGCAGCCAATGAAGAACTCGTCTTTGACGATAAAAAAGATATTGTTATGAGCAAGTATCCTTTTTATGTAGATTGGGTCAATGAAGAGGTCATAAAGCAGTACGGAAAAGAAAAAGCAGAAAGCGGAGGACTCAAGGTATATACATCTTTGGACCCCAAGATACAAGAAATGGCGGAGAAAAAAGCGAAAGAGCAAGTAGAAAAATTTAAATACAATAATGTCTCAAATGCAGCGGTAGTAGTTATGGATACCGAAAGCGGAGAAGTCGTTGCTATGGTAGGAGGGACGGACTATGAAAAGAGCAAAGTAAATGTAGCGACAGCGCTTCGCCAGCCGGGATCATCATTTAAACCCGTAGTTTACTATACCGGACTGGAAAATGGGTATACTGCCGTATCAAAATTTATCGACAAATATGTAAACTTTGGCGGAAATCCTGCCTACGCGCCTAGGAACTATAGCGGGGGCTACAGCGGTTATGTCACGATGCGGGATTCTCTAGCCAGATCTCTAAATATCCCCGCAGTTGAGATGCTGAAGCTTGTCGGGCTGGATAAAGTGATAGAGACAGCGGATAAAGCGGGTCTAGGACTAGGCGAAGAGGCAAAGAAATGCGGTCTTTCTCTAGCTCTGGGGTGTAAAGAGATGCGTCTCATCGACCTCGCCGGAGTTTATGGGACATTTGCAAATAACGGTCTGCAAAAAAAACCGAAAGGGTATGTAAAAATACTTGATTCTAGCGGAGAAAATATAGCTAAGAAAGACAAAGCCGAACAAATATTTGATTCGGCAAATTCATATATCATCACCCACATCCTATCTGATGAAAAGGCGAGAAGGGTTGTTTTTGGAGCGGGTAATAAGCTGGAAATAAAGAGACCTGCAGCGGCAAAGACGGGAACGACCGACAACTATACTGACTCATGGACGATCGGCTTTACCCCCGACTATCTCGTCGGAGTTTGGATGGGGAACAATGATCGAAAACCGATGAGGGTAATCTCCGGTATCGAAGGAGCCGCCTACATCTGGCATGACATTATGACCGAGATCCACAAAGATTTGCCCGTTCGTGATTTCACTCGTCCCTACGGCATATCTGAATTGAAGATAAATCCTACAAGCGGGGATGTAGTGAAAACAGGCAGTTGGGGTAAGACAGAGATATTCAAATCCGGTACCGAACCGAAGGGGAAAGAGGACTTAAGTTATTTGAATATATTTCGGTAGAGATATATTTATACACTTGTTTTGGTTTTAATAAAGATTTAAGATAATTAAACAAGGTTTACTAAATAATTATCATGAATTATTGGACAAAACTAAGCATAGAATATGCGAATCAGAGAAGTTATTTGGATGACTTGTTTCAAGTCTACCCTACGATTCCTGAAGGGATTCGAGATATTGATAACTAATTATGGGGTATAATAGAAAAAGCATTTACAAAAAAAGACAATGTCGATCTCCTCTCAAATTTGTTAAAACTTGATTTATTTCCACTTAAGGACTCGTATGTCGCTTATCTGAGGCGAGATAAAGAGGCACTTTCTCGTAATTCCGCAACGGTTGACCGTTTATGCGGTAGGTTATATGAAATGGGGCTCGATGAGATATATTCAAGGTCATCTGAATCTAAGGAGACCAATCGACAAATTGGACCTTTTTTTAAGTGCTGGATTAATAATAAATCCTTGGGGATCGATCCCTTAAAAAAAGACGATTTTTTAAAAACAAAAACCAATGCTATTTTGGATGCGAGCGATGCAGAAATGATGGCTTTTGCAAAAGAATATCTGAATTATAATCACAACAAAGGTTTGGATTTTATAGGAAGGTTCAATAATAAATATGTTATTGGCGAGGCTAAGTTTTTAACTGATTTTGGCGGGCATCAAAACGCACAATTTAATGATGCCATAGCAACTACAAGGGCAAGAGGGGTAAAAGCTATTACAGTCGCAATTCTCGACGGGGTCATATATATTAAGGGTAACAATAAAATGTATAAAGACATTACTGGAAGACTTAAAAACGAAAATATTTTGAGTGCGTTAGTACTTCGCGATTTTCTCTATCAAGTTTAAAAATTATGACAACAACATATAAAAATAAAAAAAAGGAACAGGACATACTTACAAAAGCTCCAAAGGTGGAGTTCAGGAAAAATATCAGCATACAATCAAAAAACAAATTGATTTATGGCGATAATCTTTTTGTTTTAGAAACATTGCTTGATGATCATAAGGGTATGATAGATTTAATCTATATTGACCCTCCATTCGCAACAAATAGTCTTTTTAGGATTGGTGACGATCGGGCAAATACAATAAGCAGTAGCAACCTCGATGATATTGCATACAGTGATACGCTTATGGGAAGCGATTTTTTGGAATTCTTACGAGAAAGATTAGTGATCTTGCATAAACTTTTATCCGAACGGGGTTCAATTTATTTGCACATTGATTATAAAATTGGACATTATGTAAAGCTGATAATGGATGAGGTTTTTGGAATAAATAATTTTCGCAATGATATAACCCGCATCAAATGCAACCCGAAAAATTTTCAAAGGAAAGCGTATGGTAATATCAAGGATATGATACTTTTTTATTCAAAATCCGAAAATCCAATATGGAATGATCTGATGGTTCCGTTTTCAAAGGAAGATGAGAACCGCCTGTTTAAGAAGGTAGATAAAGACGGCAGACGATACACGACAATTCCACTCCATGCTCCTGGGGAAACATTGAATGGCAATACGGGAAAAGAATGGGGGGGCATGAAACCTCCGAAAGGACGACACTGGCGAAGCGACCCAGCTGTTTTAGAAGAATGGGATAAGAAAGGATTGGTTGAGTGGTCGGCTAATGGAATACCGCGCAAAAAGATATTTCTTGATGAAAGAAAGGGTAAAAAAATGCAAGACATTTGGGAGTTTAAAGATCCGCAGTATCCGAATTACCCAACTGAAAAAAGCTTGGATTTATTAAAATTTATAATTGAATCCTCCTCTAATGAGGGTGATTTAGTTCTTGATTGCTTTTGCGGTTCTGGGACTACACTTGTTGCGGCAGAGCTCTTGAATCGAAACTGGATTGGGATTGACCAATCAGAGCAGGCTATAAAAGTCGTTCAAAAGAAATTAACCGATATCCCAAGCAACTTGTTTTCAAAAGTTGAATATGAATTCATAACACAAAAATAATCCTTTTCAATTACAGGATATTGTGAGAACCATGATTTAAGTCATTTGAATAGATCCCGATAGGATTTAACATCCTCTCTCCCTTCTTGACACATCCTTTTTGGAAAAGTACAATTACTTTAACATCAAACATTTAAGGAGGGAAATGTATAAAGGTCTAAGATTATTAATATTGGCGGTTGTGCTGGGAGTACTAGCGCTTGTTCCTGTTATTTCTTCGGCAAAGCCGAGTGCGCAAGGGAAAAAGGTCGTAGAAGCTTCCGATGAGAGCTCTACGGACATAAAGACAAGAAGAGAAGAAATCAAGGAGCAGATAGAGGGATTAAAGACAAAAAACGCAGAAAAAAGAGCGGTGGCTGAGGAGCTCATACTTACAAAAGTAAAACAAGCAACCATAAGAGCTATCGACTCTACCATAAAAAAGCTGAATGCGATAAAATCCAGAGTCGCGAAGATGAAGAACATCGCCGAAGAGTTAAAGACGGGGTTAAACGAAAAGATAGACGCTAGGATAGCGGTATTGCAGGAAAAGATGACGGCGGTAGAAGCGGCTACGACAAAAGAAGAGGTAAAAACGGCGCTGGGAGAAAGCCAAAAAGAGCTAAGAAATACAAAAGACATCATAAAATCCGTAGTAGGGGCGATACACAAGACGCACCTCCAAAACATCATAGCCCGTCTCGAAAAAGTACTGACTAAACTTGAGGAAAAAGCAGCGAATCTAATGGATACGAAAAAGGCGGAAGCGGACACTATAATAGCTCAGGCAAAGGTTTATCTGGAGGCGGCAAAGACAGATATAGCAGGGGGTAATCTGACGGAGACCAAAGCTGATATCCAAAAAGCCCATAAGGAGATCGTGAAGCTTCTTTCAAAAGTAAAAGTACTAAAATCAACCGACAGTACGGAAGAGGAGGGATCAGATGACTAAAACAACAAAGATTTTACTTATCGTTTTCGTAGTTCTTTCAAGTCTGACAGCCGGCTTATACGGATTTGCCTATTTTCAAAGCGCGAATCAAAAGAAAACTCAAAAGAGCGTCGCCACACAACCGGTTACAAAAGATGCAAACGAGAAGGAGCTGGATAGCGTACAGACGGACTTGAACAGCGCAGGCACTCTGGATCTTACTGATCTTAACAATATTTCCAGCGAGTTAGATCAAATAAACCTAAACGAAATACAATGAATACAAAAATAAAAGTACTTATAGTTGAAGACGACGAGGCCATACTAAAGCTATACAATGCAAAACTGACACATTGGGGATTTGATGTTTCGGTTGCTAGGGATGGGAGAGAAGGGACAGAAAAAGCTAAAAGTATGATCCCGGATATCATACTTCTCGATGTTATGATGCCGATCATGAATGGTTTTGAAGCCCTGAAGATTCTAAAAAAAGATCCGAAAACATCAAAGATACCAGTTGTCATACTCTCAAACTACGGGGAACTTCCAAATGTCACAGAAGGATTTAACATGGGTGCCGACGACTATCTCATAAAGGCCGAGCATACACCCGAAGAGATAGTTGAGACGATAGAAGATATTCTGAAAGACAAATCTCCTATCATAGGGAAAGCGTTTAAAGAAACGTGCTAAAAAATAGTTAAATCCCAGCGGGAATCAAGAACTCTTTTCCACTTTTTGACAGCTCTTTTCCTTTGTCATTCCCGCCACAGCTAGAATCCATATTTTGTATGCTTACTTTTTGATGCCAAAAAATAGCAAAAAGCTTCCCTCGACCCCGATGGACATCGGGGAAGGCACGCTACAAAATAGGTAAAACTTAAGAAAAATTTATCATTCAAGACCGAAAGTCGCATTCGCTAAAGCAGGGTCTTGTCTCCCGATCGTGGTCGGGAGAATATTCTAAATTTTTCAGTTTTACAGCTATTTCGGAGTTTACCCCGCAAAGCTAATTAATAGAAAACAATAATATTTTGTGAAAACAAGGGGTTACTGGATTCCCGCCTGCGCGGGAATGACAAGAGCGGAGCGAGGCTATGGTCGGTACGAATGATAAAGGCGAGGAATCCAGACTTTGCTCATTCGATTGTTCTTTTTTCGAACTGATAGTCGGGATTTAAGACAAAAGCTATTATTGACGACCGCTAGAAGTGAGACTCTTACCAGAATTTAAAAACCGATTGCTTATGCTTGTAATAGCAATCTTCTTTTTGTTATATTGATAAACAAGCGAATTTATATCCGATTTGTGAAAAAAATTTTAAACAAATTGCAAAATATGTCAAAAACAGACAGTATTCAGATTCCGAAGAGTTCTGAATCTATAGAAAAGGTTTATCGTATATCAGCAAAGTTGAGTTCCTCACTAGATTTGGACAAGATATTGCAGGTTCTTTCCGAAAGTCTTTTGGATCTGACGGGTTTTGATATCTGCAATATCTTTCTGCCTGATCCGGACAATGGAGAGTACCTTTTAAATGTGTTTGCTTCCGATAAGGAACAGTATTTTGCAAAAGAAAGAGTTTTTTTGAAAAATACAAACCATCTAAAAGAGGTCTTCGAAAGTAAAAAGATAATGTTTTACTGCGGTTTAGAAAGAAACAAGATAAAACCCCGTCTTCTAAAATATTTCAGAAAGTACGACATTACTTGTTCTGTCCATATCCCGATAGCTTTCCCTCGTAAGAAGCAGTTAGGAAAAAGCGACATAAAAGGATGTATCATTCTTGATAAAAGAAAATCTGCTTGTAATATTTATTCGAAAGAGCTAAATAAAAATATTTTGATGATAACAAACTTGGCCGCCATAGCTATCAATAATTTTCTTTTGCATGAAGCGTTCAAAAACCAAAGAAACAGATGGTATGCCATATTTGAGGACACTACTGACGGTATCGTTATTGTTGATAATGAACTTAAAATAAATAATGCCAATAGGGCATTTAAGAAGATGGTTGACCTAGAAGCTAAAGAGGCAATTGGGAAGGATGTCGGGAAATTGTTTGAAAATGATAATCAGTATGATGTTATTTTAAAGAATTTGAAAGATGGCTTCGAAGGAGAAACAATTCCTTCAATTAAAAGAGAGGTTATATTAAAGACAAAACTGGATACTCTCCCTGCTTCCTTAAGGATATCTTTTATAAAGAGTACTGAGAATTATCCTCGAGCTATCTTGTCATTTGAAGACATCTCGAAAGAAAAAGAACTTGAACATAACAAAGACGATTTCGTTTCCATAGTATCTCATGAGCTGAGGACTCCCATAACTGTCACAAGGGGGTATCTATCTCTCTTGGAAAGAAAAGAGTTCGGAGAACTAAATGATAAACAGGCAAGATTTCTCACAAAGACAATAAATAGTGCTGATAAAGTAGCATCGTTGCTTGAAGGGATACTTGAAGCGAACAGGTTATCTCTTGGAAAAATAAAACTGAAACTTGAACCCGTAAATCTGGTTAATATTGTAAAAACCGTCATTTTAGATCTCAATAGCCTTTTTAAGGAAAGAAATATCAAAGTAGACATGAAAGAAAAGAAAATTCCTAAAGTTTGTGCTGATGAAATACGGCTTTATCAGATAATTTACAATATACTTGATAATGCCAGAAAATATTCCAGTAAAAATAGCAGAATCAATATAGGTTTTCAGGTAAAAGGTAATAGGGTACTTTTGACGGTAGAAGATCATGGCGTTGGGATGTCATTCCTTGAAAAAAGGAATATTTTTAGGAGGTTTACTAGGACCGAAAACGCTTTGAGCAACGAAGCGGGAGGATTTGGGCTTGGTCTTTACATCGTAAAAAGCTTAGTCGTATCCCACAAAGGGAAGATATGGGTAGAGAGCGAAAAAGATAAAGGAACAAAAGTAAACGTTTTGCTAAATCAATATGAATAAATAAAACCCACTGAAAAGACGGGTAGGGAAGGAGAGACAGATGAAAAATAAAAAAGTTCTCATCGTCGAAGACGAAAAAGACATTCTCGAGATTTATAATGAAAGATTTTCTCTCGAAGGTATGCAGGTTACAGAAGCGATCTCGGGGATAGAGGGGATAGCATCCCTTAAAAAACAAGTTCCAGACATTATACTTTTAGACATCAGGATGCCCGAAATGAACGGTTTTGAATTCTTAAAAGAAATAAAAAAAGATAAAAAATACAGAGACATCCCAGTTCTTTTGCTTACAAATCTTGGCGAGCAAAAGATAGATATGGACAAAGACCTGGCTTTTGCCCTCGGGATAAAAGGATATCTCATAAAGGCAAAAAATACTCCCGATCAGGTGCTGGATAAAGTAAAAGAAATTCTGAATATCAAATAATCTTTTTTGGCTTGAAGAACAAAACTATCCGAGCAATTATCCTAAAAAGCAAAGACTTTGGAGAAGCCGACCGGCTTCTCACTTTGTATTCTGTTGAAGCTGGCAAAACAAAAGCCAAGGCAAAGAGCGCAAGAAAGATAAACAGCAAACTCGGCGGTTATCTGGATGCTATCTCTCTTGCAAGGATTGACTTGGTAATAGGGAAATCCATAGATACTGTCGTTGGAGTTACGAGTGAAAAACATTATGAAAAAATAAAGAAAAGCATCACAAAAACTTCTCTCAGTATCTTTTTTTGCGAGATGATCGATAAACTTTTTTTTGAAGACGATGTAAATGCGGAGATTTTTTTTATTCTGAAAGATGCTTTGGATATCCTGGAGGATATTGTCGATACGAGCGATTTTCTTTTACTAAAAGCCGTATTTGAATATAAGGTTCTGGAAAGTCTCGGACACAAACCAAAGATAGACTCCTGTGTTGTTTGCAAAAGCAAAGACTGTTCGAGGATGGTATTTGATTATCACCTAGGTGGTGTCCTCTGCAATAACTGTATCGATCAGGAAAAGAATAGCTGCAATGTAACCGAAAAAACTTTGAAGATACTAAATGCTTTTTCCAAGCTCCATATAAACGATATTATGAAGTTAAAGGACGTTTCTGCGGATATGGCGGAAGTTTCTGATATCCTTAAAAATTTCAACAATTATACTTATGACAAACACTTTAAATCTGAAAGTTTTTGGAAGAAGAGTCTAAAATTGATTTAAAATCATCTATTTGTCATTCCCGCCCCCGCTCAGCGGGGATAAACTTCGGCGGGAATCCAGGAATAAGTTTATTTCTACTTTTTGATAGCCCTTCTTCTCTTTTGTCATCCTCGGGCTTGACCCGGGGATCCTGTTATTCTTCTTATTTGTGTCATTCTGGCTTGTCCAGAATCAGTATTCTATTTCCACTTTTTGGCAGCAAAAACTGGTCCGATGACTCCGCAGAGGATGCGTAGCGGACTCCATCGGAGAGGAAAAACTGCCCGGCTACGCTACAAAATTGGCCTGGCACTAGTTATTCGCTACATTCTTAAAAAATTAACTCCCCCGATGGCCATCGGGGTCAAACAACATTATTTTAAGATATTCCGCTCATAAAGTGCGTCTCAATTTCTCCGCTGATGTCGGTAAGAGATAGGGTCAATGGAGGAACTAGACATGGTAGCTACCATTAATTGACTTAACTTCTCAAATTAGATATTATTATCGGGTAGAATAAGCATTTAGAGAGATAAGGACATTATGGGTAAGAAAAGACCAAGATTGTCTTGGAAGTTAACTGATTATCAGAATAACAATATAGAGGTTTCTGAAGATATCGAAAAAATGCCCCATAAGACAGAGGGCGAGATGATGGATGAAACGGATATCGAAAAGTGGTTTACGGATATTATGGGAACTTTCAAGGTTTTGGGAGAACAAGACGAAGAGCTTTTTAAAGAACTATATGAATGTTTTGTGGAGGATACGATGTATCTAAAAGATTTAGGAAAGATATCAGATAAACAAGCAGAACTGTTTATAGAAAAAGATAACTTTAAATTATAAATAGACACACTAGGTTTTAAGGGAAAATATATGGAAAAAAAAGAACAAACAGTAACTATGGAAAAGATAGTAAATCTCTCAAAGAGGAGAGGTTTTGTTTTTCAAAATTCTGAAATTTATGGTGGGTTGGCTAGCTCCTATGAATATGGCCCATTAGGAGTTGAACTAAA
Source organism: bacterium (Candidatus Howlettbacteria) CG_4_10_14_0_8_um_filter_40_9 (assembly GCA_002785325.1). Classification (GTDB taxonomy): domain Bacteria; phylum Patescibacteriota; class CPR2; order UBA1875. The sequence continues at coordinate 11,830 of PFMH01000117.1, forward strand.
GAACAATTTAAAAAAGCTTTGGTGGAAAATGTTTGTACAGGAGAGGGCGGATATGGTCGGGATTGATGGGAATATATTGCAATCTCCTAAAGTTTGGGAAGCAAGCGGACATGTTGAAAAATTTAAAGATCCTTTAGTAGAATGTAAGAAATGCCATAAACGTTTTAGGTCGGATAAGCTAGCGGATCCATCGAAGTGCCCAGAGTGCTCCGGACCATTTACTGAAGAAAAATATTTTTCTGGAATGTTTAAGACAGTTATAGGACCCGTAGAAAAAGAAGGTCTCGTAACTTATCTTCGCCCTGAAACAGCTCAGGCAATCTTTGTTGATTATAAAAATGTTTTAAGTTCCACAAATAAACGAATACCTTTTGGGATAGCTCAGATAGGCAAGGCTTTTAGAAACGAGATAACGACAGGTAATTTTATATTCAGGACCTATGAATTTGAGCAAATGGAAATAGAATACTTTATTTCTCCCAATGAAAATTGGAAAAAGATATTTGACAACTTTTTAAACCAAATGCATAAATTTGGTGAATTAGTCGGGTTGGACAAGGAAAAATATTTTGATCACAATATTCCTGACGGTGAAAGAGCGCATTATTCTAAAAAAACGATAGACATTGAATATGATTGGCTTTTTGGAAGAGACGAGCTGTGGGGTCTAGCATACAGGACGGATTTTGATCTTATAAATCATCAGAAAGCTTCCGGTATAGATATGGCTTATACTGATCCTATGAACAACGAAAAATATGTACCTCATGTCATAGAGCCTTCAATGGGGCTTGATAGGACAGTTCTAGCGGTACTTAGCGAATGTTATGATGAAGAGGAAGTGGGAGGAGAGTTAAGAACTGTTTTACGTCTTCCAAAAGCAATAGCACCTATAAAAATAGCTATCCTACCACTGTCTAAAAAAGAAGAACTAATATCAAAATCAAAAGAAGTTTATGATCTTTTGAAAAGTGACTATATGTGTGAATACGACGAAACCCAGTCCATCGGTAAAAGGTACAGAAGACAGGACGAGATCGGAACGCCATATTGCGTCACTGTTGATTTTGATTCATTGGAAGACAAAAAAGTAACGGTAAGAGATCGGGACACTATGAAACAAGATAGGGTAGAGATAAGTAAGCTCGCAGAATATTTCGTAGAAAAGTTATAAATAATGGTGTGAGCAGCTTTGGAAAACTAAAATACTAGGGCAATCGTACAAAAAAATGCAAATTATTTTGAAGGAAAATTAGCTTGACAAGCCAGTACTGGATCTGTAAAATCAATTATGCACTTGATTTTACATTCAGCATAAGAATATCTTTTTCTGACAGATTTGTATCGCAAAATGGCCTTATAAAAAATCTTGGCGCATTATATAAATAAATAATAAGACAAACTTTAAGAAGATATTATGGGAATTCTCATAGTATTTTTTAAACGGCAGATAAAGGAAAGGAGAGTCCATGACTCAGGATATGTTTCTAACTAAAGAAGGACAGGAAAAACTAAAAGCTGAACTTGATAAGCTTATCACTGTGAAACGAAAAGAAGTATCACAAAAGATAAAGAGTGCAAAGGAATTTGGTGATCTTTCAGAAAATGCAGAGTACTCTGAAGCAAAGGAAGAGCAATCATTTATCGAAGGAAGGATTCAGGAGCTCAACCATGTTCTGAAAAATTCTACTATTATAGCTACTGGCGGAAACCAAACATGCGAAACTGTAGGAGTAGGATGCACCATTACCGTAGAGCTTGAGTCCGGGGACATGAATCTCAGAATCGTGGGCTCAGCGGAAGCAGATCCAGAGCAAGGCTATATATCTCACGAATCTCCGATCGGAAAAGCGCTGATGGGGAGGAAAAAGGGAGACGAAGTCGATATTGAAGTCCCTGCCGGAACTATAAAATACAAGATAAAAAATATCCTGATCTAAAAAAATATCTCAAACATAAAATCCCCCACAATGTAGTTAGCATCGGGGGATTTTTTGTATTATAATGATTATGATCATTAGCATTTAACTATTGGCTATTTGAATACTAACAACCGATAACTAACAGCTAACATATGTCTACAAGAGAAGAGCAAATTCGAGAGCAAAGACTTGAGTCCCTAAAAAGGATTCGAGAAAAAGGCATAGATCCTTATCCGTCAAAAGGAAAAAGGACTCATCTTTGTATAGAAGTAAAAAATAATTATAAATCGTTACAAGGTAAGAAAGTTTCTGTCGTCGGAAGGATTATGACCGACAGAAATATGGGCAAGATCGCCTTCTTTACCATAAAGGATGTATCCGGAACGTTGCAGATAGTTTTTCGCCAAGACAATCTAGGTAAAGAAAAACAAAAAGATCTAAAGATATTTGACACCGGCGACTTTATAGAAGTCTCTGGCACTGTTATGAAAACAAAGGTTGGTGAGGTGTCAGTTGATGTTAAGAATTTTAGATTGCTAGCAAAATCGTTAATGCCTCTACCTGATAAATTTAGCGGGTTGAAAGATGAGGAGCTAAAACTTAGAAAAAGATACCTTGATATCCTTTCAAATGACGATGTTAGAGATATGATCGTCAAACGATCGAGATTTTGGCAAGCGATGAGAGAGTTTATGCTAAAAGAGGGGTTTATGGAGGTGGAGACACCTGTTTTGGAAACAACTGCCGGAGGGGCCGACGCTCGCCCATTTGTTACCCATCATAATGCCTTGGATATGGACGTTTACCTTCGCATCTCTGCCGGAGAACTTTGGCAAAAGAGACTTATGGTCGCTGGACTCGAAAAAACGTTTGAGATAGGTCGAATATTTAGGAATGAAGGGATGAGCTTTGAGCATTTGCAAGACTATACACAAATGGAATTTTACTGGGCTTATGCAGACTACAATGACGGAATGAAAACCGTGGAAAAACTATATAAATATTTGGCGAAAACAATATTTGGAACTTACAAATTCCAAATTGGCGATCACAAAGTGGATCTTGGGAAAAAATGGGAGATTTACAGCTATCCAAAAATAATAAAGGAAGTAACAGGAATAAATATCTCAGATACAAATATTACTGAAATCAAAGATAAGCTTAAGAAACTAAATATCAAGTACGATACGAAAGGATTCAACTTGATTAGGGGTATAGATACTCTCTGGAAGCATTGCCGTAAGAAGATTAGCGGTCCGGGATTCCTCATCGATATCCCGGTTGAGATGGAGCCTCTTGCTAAAAGAAAAACGGAAGATCAAAACTTCGTTCAACGGTTCCAAGTTCTTCTCGCCGGCTCTGAGATGGGCAAGGGCTACTCGGAATTAAACGATCCGATCGATCAGGCAGAAAGATTTGCTTCGCAACAAAAGATGCGCGATGCAGGTGATGAAGAAGCGCAGATGTTCGACAAAGACTTCATAGAGGCGCTGGAAATCGGTATGCCTCCAACTTGCGGATTTGGAATAAGCGAGAGGTTGTTTTCATATCTTTTAAATAAACCCTCTCGTGAAACCCAGATCTTCCCGCTAATGAGGCCGGATAAGGTGAAAGAAACAAAGATTAAATAGCGTAAAGTAGTATAAATAACGAATTATATTTAATTTTATATTTAAGAACGAAAAAAGAAACCCTTAAAAGATTTATAAATCTTAACTAGTAACTGAAAAGTATATGGCAATTCCAGACTATCAATCATTAATGCTACCTTTGTTAAACTTCTTTCAGACCAACAAGAATATAAAATCAGAGAAGTCGTTGATAAATTATCTGATGAATTTGAGTTATCTAAAGAGGAAAGAGAAGAATTATTACCCTCAAGGCAACAACAAATTATAAATAATAGAGTTGCTTGGGCAAAGACTTATATGCTTAAGGCTGGTCTTTTGATTTCTCCAAAAAGAGGTTATATCAAAATAAGTGAAAAAGGATTGGAAATTTTAAAACAAAATCCTGGAAAAATTAATGTTAAATTTCTAGAACAGTTCCCAGATTTTATAGAGTTTAGAACAATAAAGAAAGAAACTTCAAAAGACGCAATCGGTGATAATGAAGATATAGAAGATGTTACACCTGATGAACTAATGGAAAAAGGTTATAACTCGATAACTGCGAGTTTGGCCCAAGAATTGCTTGAAAAGTTAAGGATAGTTGATCCATATTTTTTTGAACAAATCATAGCAGACTTACTTTCCGCCATGGGATATGGTAACTCTTTTGTTACAAAAAAATCAGGAGATGGAGGGATTGATGGAGAAGTAAATCAAGACAAACTAGGTTTGGACAAAATATTTTTTCAAGCAAAAAGATATGGGGACGGTAATTCTGTTACGGCTAGTCATGTCAGGGACTT
>PFMH01000078.1:0-1358 GCA_002785325.1 bacterium (Candidatus Howlettbacteria) CG_4_10_14_0_8_um_filter_40_9
AACTATCGAGACAACAAAAGTTATTTTAAAATCGACAGAGCATCAGGCGGTCCTAAAAGCCCCGCCCGCTCCGTCGGCGGGGTAGTTTACTTTTATGAATTAAAAATTCCAAATCCCAAAACATTCTGTTACAATAACTCTTGAGGTGGGGACATTGGCAATCTTTTCTGAGAGCTTTGTAGCTCTTTTTATGTTCTTAAATTTTTATCGTTTTAATAAATTTACATAGTAATTTAAATTTAAAATCTCAAAATTAAAAATTTTTATTTTTTTATTTTTCAAATTAGCCAATGACTAACGACGGGGGTTAGTTAGGGTCTCACCCTTGCTCTTGGATGATTCGCAAGGGAAAGACCCTTCCTCGTCAACAAACATTAATCGCATCCAAATGACAAACGACCAAAGACAAAAGACAAATTTTGTCCATCTACATGTTCATACGCATTACTCGCTTCTCGACGGGATGTGCAAGATACCGGAGCTTTTGGATCGGGCGAAGGAGCTCGGTATGGACTCGCTCGCCATTACCGATCATGGGGTGATGTATGGTGCTATTGAATTTTATAAAGAAGCAAAGAAACGCGATATGAAACCGATCATAGGCTTTGAGGCCTATATCGCACCGCGAAAACTTACGGATAAAGAAGGGAAACAAGATACCAAACCGGGGCATCTGATATTACTCGCTAAGGATGAAGAAGGTTATAAAAATCTGATGAAGCTGACAACTATCGCTCACCTCGAGGGCTACTATTATAAACCTAGGATCGATAAAGAGCTTTTGAAAAAACATTCCGGTGGTTTGGTCGCTCTGTCAGGATGTATAAAAGGGGAGATCGGCAATAATATCTTAAACGATAATTATGAGAAAGCAGTAGAGGTTGCTAAGGAATTTAGAGAAATATTTGGCGAAGATTTTTATCTTGAGATGCAATATACCCATGATGGTTGGGCAGAGCAGGTCAAGGTGAATAGCGGAGTAAAGAAAATAGCTAAAAGGTTAGGGCTGCCAATGGTAGTCACAAACGATGTACATTACGTAAAAAAGGATGATTCAGAGGCGCAGGATGCTCTTCTTTGTCTCCAGACAGGCACTTTTGTTGATACAGATAATCGGATGAAGATGGATGGCGAACAACATCTCGTAGAACCAGAGATCCTTGCAGAAGCATTTAAGGATACACCAGAGGCTTTAGAAAATACTGTACTCATCGCTAAAAAATGCAATCTCGAATTGGAACTTGGGAAAATACTGATTCCGAAATTCGAAACGCCAAAAGGATTTACAGAAAAGACTTATCTCGAAAAGTTGGTAAACGAAGGAGTAAGTAAAAGGTACAAAGAGATAACGCCTGAGA
>PFMH01000078.1:1437-3733 GCA_002785325.1 bacterium (Candidatus Howlettbacteria) CG_4_10_14_0_8_um_filter_40_9
CGTCCGGTGGGCAAAAGAAAACGGTATCGTTGTTGGTCCGGGCAGAGGATCTGCGGCAGGGAGCATCATCGCATATGCACTGGGTATCACAGAGATAAACCCTCTGGAGTATGATCTCTTCTTTGAGCGGTTTCTAAATCCGGATCGTATATCTATGCCAGATATAGATATGGACTTTGCAGATGACAGACGAGCAGAGGTTATACAGTATGTCACGGAGAAATACGGCAAAGACCACGTGGCGCAGATCATAACCTTTGGGACGATGAAGGCGAGAAATGCCATAAGAGATACGGGAAGAGTACTCGGTTTTCCTTACAATGAAGTTGACAGGATCGCAAAGATGGTTCCGGAAGTTCTGAATATTAAGCTAAAAGATGCAATCTCACAAGCAGCTGAGCTCAAGAGTGAATACAATAATGACTCAAAAATAAAACATCTTTTGGATATAGCGATGAAACTGGAAGGAGTAGCCAGACATGCCTCTACTCATGCTGCCGGGGTCATAATATCTAAAGATCCGATCATAGAATATGCTCCTTTACAGATGGCTACCAAAGGAGACATCTCCATAAATACGCAGTACTCCATGAATCCTTTGGAAGATATAGGGCTTCTAAAGATGGACTTTTTGGGTCTTTCCAACCTGACAATCATAAAAAACACGCTTAGAATTATCAAAAAAGTTTATGAAAAAGATATAGATCTTGAAACTCTTCCCATCGATGATGAAAGAACCTACAGTTTGCTTGCAAAAGGTGATACCACTGGAGTTTTTCAGCTGGAGTCAGGTGGTATGAAAAGAGTCTTAAAGGATCTCAAACCTTCCGTTTTTGAAGACATCATAGCTGTAGTAGCGCTGTATAGACCGGGACCGATGCAGTTTATACCGGACTTTGTAAAAAGAAAACATGGCAGACAAAAAATATCATATGTGCACCTGCTTATGAAAGATGCGCTTGAAACTACTTATGGCATCCTTGTTTATCAAGAACAAGTTATCCGTTTAGCAAAAGATATGGCAGGGTTTACGGGCGGTGAAGCAGACACTTTGAGAAAAGCGATGGGTAAAAAGATAGCAGCTCTGATGAAAAAGATGAGGATTCAATTTATACAAGGTTCTGTAAAAAACGGCGTCGAAAAGAAAACGGCAGAAAAAGTTTTTGACGATCTGGAAGAGTTTTCAAAGTACGCGTTCAACAAATCCCACGCTGCCTGCTACGCTCTGATCGCTTATCAAACTGCTTATCTGAAAGCTCATTTTCCCGACGCCTTTATGGCGGCGCTTATGACATCTGATTATGGAAACATAGACCGCATCGCTATCGAGATTGATGAGTGTCGAAAAGTAGGAATAGAGCTTTTGCCTCCTGATGTGAACGAAAGTTACTCTGAGTTCGCGGTTATAAAAGGGGAAAACAAGATACGGTTTGGCTTAAAAGCGGTCAAAAATATCGGCACAGGAATTATCGATGCTATAGTCGAAGCAAGAAAAGACGGAGAGTTTATGACGCTCGATGATTTTTGCTCCCGAGTAAGCGCTAGAGAGATAAACAAAAAAGTAATGGAAGCGCTTTTCAAATGCGGCGCTTTTGACTCTCTGGGATATAGGCGCGAGGATTTGATCTACAATATCGAAAACATATTGAGTTATGCTACGACATCTCAGAAAGATAAGCTGTCAGGACAAGGAGATCTTTTTGGCGGAAGCGGTATAGAGATGCCGAAGATAAATCTTTTGGCTGATCCGAAGAAGTTATCAAAAAAAGAAAAGTTAGCCTTCGAAAAAGAACTTTTGGGAGTGTATATCTCGGATCATCCGTTGAACGGCTATATGGACTATTTGAAAAAAGAAGGAGTGACAAACATAAAAGAACTCGGAGAGCATGTAGAAAAAGGCGAGGTGAAGGTTGGAGGTATCGTGACAAAAGTGCATAAAATATTTACTCGGAAAAATGAAAAAATGCTTTTCGTAACCATCGAAGATACAGTGGGAAGCATCGAGCTTATTGCCTTTCCGTCGACGCTTGAAAAATATCCGACGAGATTTGAAGAGGGGAAGATACTTTTGGTTACGGGTAAGGTAAATACGAAAGAAAGCGACCTCAAGGTTTTAGTGGAAAGGGCCGTGGAGCTCGATATCACAACGATAAAAAAAGACTCTGAAGTTATCTTGAAAGGGGACGATGACATCATCCGAGTAAATGTTCCTCGGGGGGAGAGTAAAGAAAGGCTAAATAAACTGAAAGAAATATTACTCGCTCATAAGGGAGATATGGAGACAATGGTTTATATA
>PFMH01000077.1 GCA_002785325.1 bacterium (Candidatus Howlettbacteria) CG_4_10_14_0_8_um_filter_40_9
CCACTACATATTATTACAAAGTTTTAGCTTACGGCTTTAATGATGCCAACCAAGAGAACGTGGAGTCTGGACTTTCTCAGATCAATATTGGAACGCTTCAAAAAGGCTGGGATACGGCGCCTGACATTACTGAGCCGACGACTCCGTCTGAAGTAAAGGTAAAAGATATTCATAGTAATACCGACATGGTTCGAAACATTATAACTTGGGCTATGATAGCCGATTCTCAAAGGAACGGAGCTTCCGACTTTGCGAGATATGAAATTTGGAGATACGAGACTAATCTCGGTATCGGTACCGCTGCTAATATTGCTACCAAAACAGATAGGGGTGATAACTATCATGTGGACGGGATCTCCGTGTCGGCGAAAGATATAGACTATTCATATTATGTGGTAGCGGTGGATAATGCCAATACGGCTTTCAAATATGCGAATGACAGTATTATAAATAGTAGCGACGGTACAGTTGCAAACGCTTATTCGCCAAATATGAGCGGACATCTGACCCCTGTACCGATTAATCCGGGGGCGGCTATTCCAACGATAACCTCGAGCTACAATATTTCCGGCGTAAACTATAAAGCGCGAGTTATTGAGGCAGAAAGGGGTGTTTCATCGGCTTCGATAGAGTGGACTACCGATCAGGATACGGATAGCCTGGTAGAATATCGAAAAGCAGGGACGAGCGATAAATTCCTCGGTACTTATGACGGGCAGCTTATAAAAAATCATAAGGTTACACTGAAAGCCCTCGAGCCAAATGTATCTTATGAATATAAGGTCGTAAGCAGAAATTATCCACTCAAAAATATTACCGAGGCTGGATATGGTGCCTCTAACACTTCAGTTCAGTCACTAAAGACGAAGAACTTTACTATCAGTCACAACTCAAGTTCAGACGTTACAGCCACAACAACGACAACTACAGTTAAGTGGAATACGGGAGAGGTTTCATCTGATTCTTTGGTAGAGTACCAGCTCCAGACGCCAGCGGGACCAAGTGGCACCTCGAAAGTAGCGGGATCTGGAGCTGGAGCGGGAGAAAACCAAGAACTTACGACTGGACATAGTGTCGATATCACAGGTCTTAAGCCAAACAGCCGATATAGCTATGTGATAAGAAGTACCGACAAAGATAAATTTACCGTTTATTCGGGGCTAAATTACTTTCAGACGAAGTCTTACGACGCTTCCCAATTCACGATCACTCCAAACGCTTCGAGCATCGCCGAGCAAAATATCACCGCAACATCGGCGAAGATTGTTTGGAACACCGCCGTTGCTACTACGAGTTGGCTAGACTACGGCACTTCTGCCGGAGTTTACAACCAGTCTGCCGGAGATAATAGATTCAACACAGTCCATGTAGTAGAGCTTCTGAATCTAACCCCTGGAAATACTTACTACTACAAAGTAAGGGGCAAAGACAGCAATGACATCGAGTATACTTCCCAGGAATACTCATTTACTGCAGTATTGCTTCCTGAGATAAGTAACGCAAAGGTCGCCGATCTCGGTCATTACTCTGCCACCATTGCATTTGATACCAATGTTGATGCTTCCTCATTTGTCGCTTACGGTAAAGAGGCTGGCTACGGTTCCGGAGTCGGAAAGAATGATTTCTCCAGAAACCATAGTACAAAGATCGACGATCTTGAAGATAATACTACTTATCATTATCAAGTAGCTGTCAAAGATAAGTTGGGTAATGAAATAAAGTCGGATGATCTTACATTTAGTACTCCTATCGATACCACAGGACCTGAAGTAAAGGAAGTTAAGATAGATATTCTCCCTATGGGGACTGACGACGAAACCGCTTCCGCCATCATCAGCTGGACGACCAACAAACCGGCGACTACCCAAATAGAGTATGATGAAGGAGTTATCGGTGGAAAATACTCCAAGCACTCCATAGAAGACGCTTCTCTAAATACTGCTCACACGGTTATCGTAAAAGACCTAAACCCTTCGGCTACATACCATTTCCATATAGTGTCTAAAGACAAGAGGGAGAATAAGACCAATTCTCAAGACTATACCTTTGTTACTCCAACAAAAGAAAAATCAGTGTTACAGCTCATTATCAGATCTCTGGAAGAAACCTTCTCATGGGTCAGCCAGATGCCGAGATACTTTAAGGGACTGGGACAGAGGATAACCGGTCGCTAACCGCTCGTCACGTATCTACAAATAAAAAGACAAATCATACAAATATTACAAATGACGATGGATGGCGCTAAACATCCAATGTGGGATTAGGAAAATAGCGCTAGGTTTATTTAGGGTTCGACCCTTGTTCTCTTTGCATCCCTTTTCCCATTTTTTGACGCCCTTCTTTGCTTTGCGGAGTTTATCCCGCAAGAGCCAATAATGAAAAATCATGATGGTTCGGTCTTGATTGAGATCTGGATTCCCGCTGATGCGAGAATGACAGGGTGACGCGGGGCTGTTGTCGATACGAACGATGAAGGCGTCATGGGGATTTTTGGCGTCTGTTTTGCGTGACGTTACGCGTCGGTTTGGCGACATAGAAGTAGCACTTGAACTATATATATGGTAAAATTTTATTAGTAGTTAAGTCACTAACCACTAACCACTAACCACTAACCAATCACCAATCACCAATCACCAATCACTAATCACTAATCACTAATCACTGACTCATGGATGAACAGAAAAACATAGAAATAGAGCAGAAAAATCTCACGGTTCCAACGGGAGAGGTTGAGCATGCTCAACCTCCTGAAGGGGCAGAAGTTCAGGAAACTGTGGTTGTGCCGCAGGAGATGCCGAGTCAAGTTTCTCCTCCTCCCACAGTTCCTGACAGCACAAATATTCAACAGCCTGTACAAGCTCCAGTGGTGCCCATCCAGAATGACCCCCTGTCTCAAACGGCGGCTCCTGTAGACGACGGCCTTGATGCCGAAGAAGGCAATATTATCGAAAAACCGTGGGTGAAAAAGGCCGAAGATATTATTGATAAAAATAAGGACAACCCATACGAAGAGGAAGAGAAGCAAGAAGACCTTCAGATAGAATATTTGAAAAAAAGATTTGGGAAAGAGATAAAGAAAGAAGAAGAGGGGTAAAATTTCTAATATCTAATCACTAATTTCTAATAAAATTCAAATTAAAAAAAATGAAAGATGAAGAGAAATGGAGACGAAAGATAACAACCAAGAACTAGAAAAGAAGTACGATCTAGAAGAAAGAACCGCAAAGTTCGGAGATGCCATAATCGAATTTGCTAAGAAAATTCTCAAGAATGCTATAACGTTGCCGATTATTACTCAACTGGTCAAAGCGGGTACTAGTATGGGGGCAAACTACAATGAGGCCGATAATGCAGAATCAAGAGCAGATTTTAAGCACAAAATCAGTATTTGCAGAAAGGAATCAAGGGAATCTAAGTATTGGTTAGAAAGGGTTTTTACAGTGGCACCCGAACTAAAAGAAGAGGGGAAGAGGATTGCTCGGGAGGCAACAGAACTAAATCTTATTTTTAATGCTATTGTAAACACAACGAATAAAAATGGTATTTCTAAATAATTCAAAAAATTAGGATTTTATTAGATATTAGAAATTGGTAATTAGAAATTCAAAAGTATGTTTATATTTATCCTCATTTTTATTCTAATAACGACAATCACGTTTGTAGCATTCTTGCTATACCGCCGTAGCCGTCATTTTCGCAAGTCTGTTGAACGGTCTCTAAAGATGGTTCCTTTTTTGGTGACGATACCCCAGAGTTCCGGCGAGGAAAAAGGCGAAGGTAGCAGGGATGAGAGAGAAGTAGCCAGAGAGATTATCTCGCAGGCAGAAAATCTATATTATTCGCTCTCGAGCATATATAAAAAGGGCTTTAAAGATTTTGTTATCGGTCAAAAACATATGGCCTTTGAGATTGTTAGAGAAAATGGAGAGATATTTTTCTATTTTGCGGTGCCGATAAGTTTGACTGATCTCGTCGAAAAAACGGTTAACTCGCTGTATCCCGATTGCAATATCGCGGAGGTTTCAGAGCACAACATCTTTAGGAAGAATCATAAAATGGTAGGTATTGCCGGCTTTGAGCTGGAGTTAAAGAAAAGTCCTTATTTTCCGTTGAAGACTTATAAAAATATCGATGCAGAACCGCTGGAACAACTGACAAATTCATTGTCGAAGATAGACAATGACGAAGGTGCAGCTATCCAGATCCTCGTTCGTCCGGCTGGACCAAAGTTTGCCAAAGGCGCAAGAACGGTGGCGGAAGAAATGCAGAAAGGGAGGTATAAGGAAAATGCAAAGGCTGGGAAAATATTATTAAAATTCACCTCAGATCTTGTAAATGCGGCCCAGAAAGCTCCGGATGAATATAAACAAAAACAACTTACTCCGATGCAAGAAGAGACTATAAAAGCGGTTGAGTCAAAAGCGGGCAAGCCGGTTTTTGAAACGATAATTCGGGTAGTTGTATCAGCCAAAGATGATATGAAAGCAGACATGATCGTAAGTGATGTGGCGAGCACCTTTGCGCAGTATAACGACTTCAATCTGAACCAATTTAAAGTAAGAAAACCGAAAGATAAAAGCAAACTCATAACTGACTATATATTTCGTTTTTTTGGTCATAAGAGCAGTACTATCCTAAACACTGAAGAGTTGGCAACTCTGTTTCATCTGCCAAACTTCCTCGTTCAGACTCCGGGTATAAAATGGCTTCCAGCGAGAAGAGTTGCTTCTCCCGTAAATCTTCCTACAGAAGGCGTTATCCTTGGGGAGAGCGATTTCCGTGGTGACAAGCGCGAAGTCAGGATAGCTGATGACGATATGAGGAGGCATGTCTATGTGCTCGGGCAGACCGGTGTGGGTAAATCTGTCGCACTCAAAAATATGATATTGGATGAGATAAAGAAAGGACACGGGATTTGTTATGTCGATCCTCACGGTCCGGACCTTGAAGACCTCTTGGCTAGTATCCCTAAAGAAAGAGCTGAAGATGTTGTCCTTTTTGATGCCGGAGATACCGATCGTCCGATGGGACTGAATTTGTTTGACGCAAAAACAACCGAAGAACAGGACTTTGTTATCGACGAAGCGATATCTATGCTCTACAAGCTTTACGATCCGGGACACACCGGTATCATGGGTCCGAGATTTGAGCACTGGTTTCGAAACGCCGCGCTCGTTTTAATGGCCGATCCGAAGGGCGGTACGTTTATCGAAGTTCCGAAAATATTTACCGATGACAACTATATGAAAGAGAAGTTGAAGTATGTAACCAACCCAGTCGTTAGGAATTTCTGGATAAATGAGATGGGACAGACATCCGATTTTCATAAGTCTGAGGTTTTGGGCTGGTTTGTGGGCAAGTTCGGCGCATTTATAACCAATACCACTATGAGAAATATCTTAGGTCAGGTGGACTCTACTTTAAACCTGCGAGATATTATGGATAACAAAAAGATACTTCTAGTCAATCTTTCAAAAGGAAAGATCGGAGAACTGAACATGATGCTTCTCGGGATGATATTTGTCTCAAAGATCCAGATGGCTGCGATGTCGAGGGTTGATACGCCGGAGGAACAGAGGCAGGACTTTACTCTCTATGTTGACGAGTTCCAAAACTTTGCGACCGACTCTTTTGCAGCTATAATGTCAGAAGCAAGGAAGTTTAAACTTCGGCTTGTCGTCGCCAACCAGTTTATAGGCCAGTTGAAAGAGGAGATAAGGGATGCGGTTTTTGGCAACGTGGGGACGATCATGAGTTTTCGTGTCGGTCCGGAAGACGCTGAGTTTATGCAAAAGCAGTTCGAACCGGTATTTACCGTGAACGACCTTGTAAATATAGAAAACCATAATGCTTTTATAAGACTTATGATAAATGGCGTTCCATCCAGACCTTTTATAGTAAAACCGCATGCTCCTTCTTCAGACGTAGATATAGAGAGAGGCAATGCGATAAAACAGCTTTCACGGCTTAAGTATGGTAGAGCAAGAGATCAGGTGGACAAAGAGGTGGAGGAAAAGTTAGCCATCGGGGCGAATCTTGAACTTCCAAACGACGTGCCGAGAGAAACAGGGGGAAGATAGGGGATAATATCCAATATCCAATAACCAATTAATAATTCATAATATCTGATATCTAATGACCAAGATAATGGCAAGCACAAATGTTAACTGTATAATATAAAGGACAACAAAGATTTTTATGGCAGATAACGAAAAACAATCAAAATTTACCCCCGGGATGATGCATACTAGCAGCATTGCCAAAGCATTCGGTGCTATCAGCGGACAGTTACCTTCTAAACTAAAGGATGCTGTGGTCTCAGCGGAGAAAGATATGTCGGGCAAGATGGATCAAGGCATAACGAGTTTTGATGAGGGCGACAAGGTAAGCGGCAGCTCTCAGGAACAGCTTTCTGTCGCTGGAAAAGAGCTCGATAAATATCCTGAATACGCGGGTTTCAAAACAGACACTCAAAAAATTAACAGAAAAAGAAGTGGAAGCGACGGAGAGATTCAAAAGCCAGTAAGTACTATCGTCGTAAAAGGTGGTGCTAAGGCGAATGTGAGGCCGCCCGAAGGACCAGGATTGACAGAGGCCGAGATGAGAACTGCCCAAGGACTTGCTTTAGTTCCACCTGTGGTTGAAGCGGTGGGAGGTCATGCCGGAGGGGAGGATAAACCGAAAAAGAGATCCAAGGGGCAGAAAAATTTTGATGGTAGATTTGGAATACTGGATGCCACAAACCAAAAACTAGCAGATGCTGGAGAAAATCACGAGGACAGAGTGCAGGAGTTTTACAATCTAGATTCTGACGCTGCTCATAAATACGGTGTGATTAAGGGAAAAAGAAGGACAACGTTGGGGGGAAGAACTTCAGAACCGGTTATTACTTCCTATAACCCAAAGACGGGAGAGATTACAGCTGGTAGAACGGCTTTTGACGGCGGGAAAAAAATAGAGCCAAAAAAAGAACCGGATAAAATCTCAGAACCAACCCCCGTAGATCACGGTGAAGAATTTATTGGAGATCAAATAGGAGAATTAGAAGTAATTTTTAAGAGTAAAGGAGAAGAAGCGCTCGCTAAAGAGCTTATGCGGAGAGGGTTCGCTCAAGAAAGAGAAAAGAACGGGAAACTTTTCCCAGGGGTAAAAACGGGCGCCGAAGAGATTTTTGAGGCTTGTAAAGAAATGGCGAGGGGTGAAACCAAAACTGACAGAACCAAAAACAAAAAAGAAGGAGCAGAAAAGAAAGATTCTGGTGACGCGCCCGATAAAAATGAAAAAGAATTGACGGCTAGCTTCATCGGGGAGATTTCCAGTGCGGATTCTGTAAAGCAAGTTCTTGCATTAGTCGAGCGGGCTGGTCAGAAACTGGGACGACATGATAGCGGGATAATGAAAGCAGCTGAAAAAAAGGTTGCTTTATTGGGTGTAAAAGCTAATAATATGGATAGAAAAAATAATAAAGGAGACAATATGGGAAAAGAAGGGGCAGCACCCGTGCCAGCCGAAGCAGCAAACTTTGATGCTCACGCTAAGGGACAAGACCAACCAAATAATGAAAATATAAAACCCTACACGCCTATCTCTGAGTATAGTCCAGAAGATATAAAGGCGATGGCAGAAGAAGAAAACATGACAGAAGACGAAACCAGAGAGGCTATTATAAGACAAAATAAACAGTCTGCTCAGTTTGTGGCGCACGGAGCTACGGCCAAAGAGACAGCGAATGGGGCGACATTTGAGCTAACAGACAAGCAATTAGATCGACTGATAGATGAAGCAAAAGGAAAAGCTGAAAAGGACGGGGTATCGATAAAATTAGATGATGGACAATCTCCGGAACAACCGGAAGGGGGAGAGGCTTTTGATATTACAAAAAAGAGTGCAGAGGAGCTTAGCGCTGAGCTCAGAAAGCTTATATCCAAAGATAGGAGCTTGGATCTGGGGACAGAAGAAGGCAAAGAACATCATCAAGAATTATGGATGTTGATAGCATCGATCCAGGGTGAGATTGATCAAAGAGGAAAAGGAGACGCCGGCAAAGGGAAAGAGGGGAATGCCGGGGAAGCCAAGGAAGGAGAGGGCGGAGAAGACAGCGTCCCAGTTTTTGAGATAAAGGATCCTTTGACACCTGAAGAAAAAGCCCAGGCTAGAGCAGAAAAGGCAGAAAGAGATAAGAAGGAGGGAGGAGAAAAAAATGTTCAAGATCTAAACAAAGAGCTGATGATCCTTATCGATGAAGATATCAATCTGGATAGAGAGACCGAGGAAGGTGAAAACAGACATCAAGAATTGCGTATTCAGATAAAGGCGTTGATGAAAGAAATCGATGATTTGGAAAACGGGGGAGAAAGAAAAAAGAAAGAAGAGGAAGAGAACGGAGAGGAAAAGGCTGAGACACAACCAAATATTGAGATTCCGCAGGAAATTATTGACGCTAGGACTGCTTATTTGAAGGCACTGGAAGGGGCAAGAAAATGGTTCAGAAGGACTTCTCCAGAGGAGATAAAAGCGCTAAGAGAGACCTATGATAAAACACTTGTAGAATTTGCAGGCAAAGAGCAGGCAGATAGGATAAGAGCAGAATTCCCAGAGTTAGAGGGAGAAGAACTGGAGGCAAAGATCAACGAGACTTCTTGTACTCTCGTGGTGCAAGAAATTTTAGAAAGGTCAAATGCTGAAGTTGAGCTGGCTAGCGACGGTCCTTTCAAGAGGGTTGGGAATTGGTTGAAGAGACATCCAAAGACTAGATTCGTGGCAGGTTTAGCGCTTACGGGGGCAGGGTTTGCAGTTGGGGGTGTCGGAGGAGCTATAGGCGCGCGAGCTCTATGGACAGGGGTAAATACGGCGATAGCGGCCGAAGGAGCTTTGGATGCAACGGGCGGAGCCATGGCGAAGAAATGGGGGAGACTTAAGGGTGTTTCAGAAGAAGATGCCGCTCTTCTTTCTACTTTTGGGATTGATGAAAAGTTGGCAGATCAGCTAGCCTTTTCTCTTAGGAGAGGAGAAAGCGTTCAGGACAACGAGACTGTTAAGAATCTGCTTGCCGAAAGAGCGAGAGATCTCCAAAATGAGATAAGCAGAGGAGCCGAAGAAGGTAAGAGCTCGGACGTGATAAGAGCAGAATTTCTCGAGAAATCTTTTGATGAAACCAACATTGCGATAGAGGGGGCACAACAAGAAGAAAGAAAACGCTCCATAAAGAGATGGATAGCGGGGGCTACTATCGGAGCAATAGCTGGTGGAGTAACGGCTTATCTAGGTTATAATGCCGCTGCTCACCATGGGGCCGAAGCTCCTTCCGGTACTCATCATGCCCCAGTACATGGTGGAGAAGCAGTACCGCATGCTCCAATAGAAAGCGCTCCTGTCCCTACTCAGGATGAGCTTATAAATGGATTCGTATCCGAACAGGTTGCTGGCCCGGGTGATGGAGAATGGGATCTTGCAGCGAGGGCAGCACGTGGGCTTGCTGATAAAATGGGGATGACACTTGATAAAGACCAGGTGGCTTCAGCCGTACAGCACTTATACGGTCCTAATCTCTCGCACGATATGCCGGGTAGGATGTCCGGTTATCTAGGCACTGTTCGTCATTTTATATATCAAGGTACGTCTCGTGTTTATAGCGGCCCTGAGATTATGGAAGCCCTGAAACACGGTATTGCTAACCCTGCAGTAAACTCACTTCCGTCGAGATCCTGGTAAAATACTAAAGCACTGATATCGCAGGGATAAGAAACACTTAAGACAACTAAACTACGAAAGGAGTAAAAATGGATTTAGATCAAAACAAATTTGACCCAAAAGATACGCTTATAAAAGACCTTGGATTGGACAGTCTGCCAGAAGATAAAAAAAACAATCTTATAGTAACGATGGCACAAGCGCTACAAAACCGCATAACAGTGAGGGTGTTGGACGTTTTAAGCGAGGGAGAAAAGAAAGAAATGGATACTTTGATTGCCGGGGGAGATGATAGCAAAGTAGAAGAGTTTATGGCCACTAGAGTCCCGGGAATAGACTCTATCATAAAAGATGAGTATGAGACATTTAGGACAGAAATGGTTCAGCAAAACGAAGCGCTAAAAAACGCAATAAAAGAAAACCTCGAAAAATAGCATTATAATTTTTGATAAAAGGTGTTGTTTGTTGGTCTCTAGAGGAAAATCAAATATCTTTAAAATCAAGCATATATGGGAAGAAATGAACATACTCCACCGGGGGCAGATAACTTTAGGGTTGGGGCAAGAGGTGAATCTCACGAACTAGCAGGAGAGGCTGTAGAAAAAAGTGCCATTCTAAATCCTTATTTGGAGGAGAAGGACGCTGAAACGATTTCTTTTGATCTGGTCCAAAGGGCTTTTGGGTTAAGAGATTGCAGCGAAAAGGAAATCCGTGAAGCACGGGCAGAATTGGAAAATCGCGGTTATGATCTAAATGCAGTAAATAATGATAGAGGTCCTAAAGGGCTTAGCGTTGGTCAAATAATGGGACTTCTCGAACTACGAAAGAAGGAATAAAATCTTATCTATCTCACTTGCTTTTGTGCTCTACAATTGATACAATTTATATAGAAAAATTGATTATTTTCTTACTCAATTTTTCTGATTTTTAAGTAGTAATATGCTATTTTTATAAGGCATTATTTTTTTGAAAAAGGGAATGTGTCGCCAAATCCTCCTTCACTAAAGTTACGGAAGGGTAAACTGACGCCAAAACGAAACGCTAAAACTGACGCAAGATGCATTTGTAAAATATGTAGATTGGTATATTTGTAATTAGTAAGGCATGAAAGAAAACAAAAAAGATAAGGATTTTAAGAAAACTACCATAAAGGTAAATCGTTTCGATACCAAAAAGTCGGAGAAAGTTTCTTTTGACGTGAAAAAAGTTAATAACGCCAAAAAACCCGCCTTCGCTTCTGACAAGCTACGGACGGGCAAGCAATCAGAAGAAAATACAGATACGAAGCCGCACAAGCAAGAGGCTAAGCCGCAAAAACCAGAGACGCAGGCATATGATGCATCTTCTATTCAGGTTTTGGAGGGTCTGCAGGCCGTCAGAAAACGACCGGGTATGTACATCGGCGGTACCGGAAAAGAAGGCCTTCACCATTTAGTTTGGGAGATTGTCGATAACGGTATCGATGAAGCTATGGCTGACTATGCGAAAAATGTAGAAGTCACTCTAAATAAAGACGGCAGTGTTTCGGTATTTGATGACGGCCGTGGTATCCCTGTAGAGCGCCATAAGCAAACTGGCAAATCAACGCTGGAAACTGTGCTTACTATTCTTCACGCCGGGGGTAAGTTTGGCGGTAGCGGATACAAGGTTTCCGGCGGACTCCACGGGGTTGGTGTTTCAGTTGTAAACGCGCTTTCGATGAAGCTACTCGCCGAAGTCTATAAAGATGGGATTCACTACTCTCAGGAATATAAAAATGGCGGTAAACCGGCTACCGGTCTTAAAAAAGTGGGTCCCACAAAACTGCAAGGTACAAGGATAACTTTTTGGCCGGACAAAGAAATATTTGAAACATTGGATTTCGATGCTGACGTTATCCTCGACCGTTTGAGACAGCAGGCTTATCTGACCAAAGGCGTCCATATCAAGTTTCGAGATGAGATAACTAGCAAGGATTACGGTTATTATTTTGAAGGCGGTGTCCAGTCTTATGTAAAACATCTGAACAGAAGCAAAGAGATATTAAACGACCCATCGTTTTATGTTCATAAAGAGGTAGCGGGAAATACATTGGTTGAGATTTCTATACAATACACTGAAGCATTCAGTGAAAGCATCAAAACATTTGCCAATACGATAAACACTGTAGAGGGCGGAACCCACCTTACTGGATTCCGTTCGGCGATCACTAGATGTATCAATGACTATGCTCGGAAAAACAAGCTTTTGAAGGAAAATGAGGATAACCTCACCGGCGATGATGTGAGAGAAGGTCTGACCGCTGTTATCTCCGTGAAACTTCCCGATCCGCAGTTTGAGGGACAGACAAAAGGAAAGCTGGGTAATCCTGAGATTCGAAATCAAGTGGAGACCGTGCTGAACGAATACTTCGGATATTATCTTGATGAAAATCCAAACGAAGCCAAAAAGATTATCGGCAAATGCGCCCTTTCCGCCAGAGCAAGGATGGCAGCCAAGGCGGCCAGAAATACTATTCTTCGCAAGGGGATGCTCGAAGGGATGACACTTCCAGGAAAGCTTGCCGACTGCAGTGAAAAGGACGCCGCAAAAAGCGAAGTATATATAGTTGAGGGAGACTCTGCTGGAGGTTGCTTTTCGGGCGATACAAAAGTAGCGCTTACGGATGGTAGAGAACTCTCATTTGTAGAGCTGATTAAAGAATACAAAGAAAAGAAAGCCAACTATTGTTACACCATAAAAAAAGACGGCAAGGTTGGGATCGAGAAGATTTCAAGACCAAGGAAGACGAAGATAAACGCCGATGTCGTAAAAGTTATATTGGACAATGACGAGGAAATAACCTGTACACCTGATCACAAGTTTATGAAGAGAGACGGTAATTATAAGAGAGCCGCAGATCTAAAGGCAGATGATTCACTGATGCCTCTTTATCGTCAATATTCGAAACTTGGAAAACGCATCACGATTAAGGGGTATGAGTTGGTTTTTGACTCGCAAGCATCGAGATG
The DNA here is from genome assembly GCA_002785325.1 of bacterium (Candidatus Howlettbacteria) CG_4_10_14_0_8_um_filter_40_9. Classification (GTDB taxonomy): domain Bacteria; phylum Patescibacteriota; class CPR2; order UBA1875. Next base: position 12,681 of record PFMH01000077.1, read on the forward strand.
GATTTTCACGCATCTTTTGGCTGATCAATATAATCTAATGGAAGGTATTTATTCTGAAGATAAGGGTACGCATAGGCATCATGTTGATTTTGATAAGCTAAATAATAACCCCGACAATCTTATTAAAATGAATAGTGAAGAGCATCTCCGTTTGCATAGGGATATGGTTGCGTTAACCTTACATACTGACGAAGTTAAGCAGAAATGTCGAGAGATTCATGCTTCCTCTGAATTTAAAGCAAAGATTAGTGCTATTATGTTAACGCCGAAAATGAAAAAAATGCTTAGTGATAGAGCGAAAAAACAATGGCAAAACGAAGAGTATAAGGAATATATGGGGAAGAAGTTCTTAGAATTTTACGAAAGCAACGCTGAATATCGAGCAGAAAACAATGAGAGATTAAATAGTGCCCAAAAAGAATATTGGGGCGATGTGGAAAATGTTAAAAAACAATCAGCTAGAGTCAGGCAGTATTTTGAGCTTCATCCAGAAAAAGTAAGAGAGTTGAGCAAATTGGTCACAAGTCAATGGCAAGACGCAGGTTTGCTTGCGTGGAGAGCTCAAAAAACGAAGGTGCAGTGGACGGAGGAGTTTAGGGGTAAGAGAAAAGAGTCTTATAATCAAACATATTTGAGAAAAGCATTGTCTGCGATGCACGATATCTATAGGGAGAATAAAGAAGTAAGCAAAAATGCTTACGAGGAGATACGAAAGATAACAAAAGATAGAAGCCTTATTCGGTATGAAACTATTTGTCAGAGATTTTTTGATGGTAATGAAGAACAACTGAAAGATGCAGTGATGAATTTTAACCATCGAGTAAAAGCCGTCATTCATTTAAGCGAAAAGATAGATGTTTATGATATTGAAGTTCCAGAAACTCACAATTTTGCATTGGCGAGTGGTGTTTTTGTACACAATAGTGCCAAGCAAGGGAGAGATAGGAAATTTCAGGCCATACTTCCACTTAAGGGTAAGATCCTGAATGTTGAAAAGGCGCGCATAGACAGGATGCTCACTTTTGAGGAGATCAGGATATTGATCATTGCGCTAGGCACAGGGATCGCCGACAGCTACAATCCGGACAAAGTGAGATATCATCGTATCATTATCATGACAGATGCCGATGTTGATGGCGCGCATATTCGTACTTTATTACTGACGTTTTTTTACCGTTATATGCCGGAACTGATCGAAAAAGGCTACATATATATCGCCCAGCCACCGCTTTACGCTATTTCCAGAGGCAAAGAAAAACATTATGCTTACAGCGATGAAGAGAAAGAAGAGTTGCTTATAAAGATGGGCGTCAACATGGAGGAGCAGGAGCAGGCAGTGGAAACGAATTCAGAATTGACCACGGAAAACACGGATGAGGAATCAGTGTCGATCAGTGACCAAGACAAATCTGAGGAAATCAGTGGCGCCGAAGGCGCTGAGAAAAAAGCAACAACGAAAAAGGCAAATATTCAGAGATATAAAGGTTTGGGAGAAATGAATCCGGATCAGCTCTGGGACACGACTATGGATCCGGAAAACAGGCTGCTTTTACAGGTAACTATCGGCGATGCCGAGCAGGCAGACGAGGTAGTCTCAACCTTGATGGGTGATGTCGTCGAGCCAAGGAAGAGATTCATCCAAACCCACGCGAAAAAGGTAAAGAATCTGGATATCTAGCGAGTTGCTAAGTCGTTAAGTTTGTAAGTTGCTAAGTTTGGGTTAAAAATAATTTGTAATATTTGTATAATTTGTAACAATTAATTTGTAGATAAGTAACATGGCTAAAGAAAAACCACAAGAGAATATTGAGGAACCCGATAATCTTCCAGAGAAAGACTCAACGGGCAGGGAGCAGGAAACTCCGGAACAGATGGCGATGGAGATAAATTCTGGCATCGGAAACGTGAGAAAGAGGGAGCTCAACGACGAGATGCAAGAGTCTTACCTAGACTATGCGATGTCCGTTATCGTTCAGCGCGCGCTCCCGGATGTTCGCGATGGTCTGAAGCCCGTTCATCGAAGAATCCTTTTCGCGATGAACAATGTCGGTCTTCGAAGCACGGCAAAGTATAGGAAATCAGCTACCGTAGTCGGAGAAGTGCTTGGTAAATATCACCCTCACGGAGACACGGCCGTATATGACACGATGGTGAGAATGGCTCAGGACTTTTCTTTGCGCTATATGCTCATAGATGGTCAGGGTAACTTTGGCTCGATGGATGGAGACAGGCCGGCGGCTATGCGTTATACCGAGGCGCGGATGGCCAAGATCTCCGATGAGATTTTAGCCGACATAGACAAAGACACAGTCGATTTTGTTCCGAACTATGACGGAAGTCACAAAGAACCGGTGGTGTTGCCTTCCAGAATCCCAAACTTACTTTTAAATGGAAGCGAAGGTATCGCCGTTGGTATGGCGACGAAGATCCCGCCGCACAACTTGACGGAACTCATCGATGCGACTTGCCATCTGATTGAAAATAAAGAAGCGACCGTTGAGGATCTTTTGAAATACATCCAGGGACCGGACTTTCCTACCGGCGGCATCATTTACGATTCTAAGGAGATCAGTCTTGTATATTCGACCGGTAAAGGAAAGGTTCTGACGCGAGCTGTTGCCGAGATCGAAGAGCCGGATGGAAAAAAGATTAAAAATAAGAGGATTATCATTTCCCAGATGCCTTACCAGGTGAACAAAGCCAACTTGCTTGAAAAGATTGCCGATTTGGTAAAGGATAAGAAGATCGACGGCATCTCCGATCTTCGTGATGAGTCGGACAAAAAGGGAGTAAGGGTCGTTATCGAGCTCAAAAAAGACGCTTACGCCAATAAGGTTTTGAACAGGCTCTACAAGCTGACGCGGATGCAAGTCACTTTTCATTATAATCTTTTGGCGCTTGTGGACGGTATACAACCGAGAGTTTTGACGCTTAAAGTTATCCTTGAA
>PFMH01000058.1 GCA_002785325.1 bacterium (Candidatus Howlettbacteria) CG_4_10_14_0_8_um_filter_40_9
TTCAAAACTGCGTCTTCCTTTTCAGAAATCGTCTTTCGAAGTTCACTGTTTAGATTCTTTAGCGTCTTCGAAACCGATCCCTTCTTTATTTTTAGTAAACTGGCCGCCTCATCGATAAGATCTATCGCTTTGTCCGGTAAATATCTGTCTGATATGTATCTTTTGGCAAGTTTTGCCGCAACTTCGAGAGCCTCATCCTCGATAATGACTTTGTGATACTCTTCATACTTCGACCTTATACCTTTGAGTACCTCTATAGTCTCCTCTACTGTAGCCTCGGGAACAACTACCGGCTGGAACCTTCTTTCCAAGGCGGCGTCTTTTTCGATATATTTTCGATATTCATCGAGGGTCGTCGCCCCGATAACTTGCATCTCCCCTCTGGAAAGAGGCGGTTTGAAGATATTGGCGGCATCGATCGCCCCCTCGGCAGCTCCGGCACCGACTATATTGTGAAGTTCATCGATGAAAAGAATCACATCCTTATTTGTCTGCGCTTCTTCTATTATTTTCTTTAAGCGTTCTTCAAATTCTCCTCTGTACTTAGTTCCGGCGATGACAGAAGCGAGATCTATCATAAGTATCCTTTTTTCTATGAGCATCTCCGGCACGTCTTCACTCACTATCCTCTGCGCCAACCCTTCGACGATCGCCGTCTTCCCTACCCCCGGTTCACCTATAAGAACGGGGTTGTTTTTCGTTCTTCTGTTTAGTATGGATATGAGACGGCTCAACTCTTTTTCTCTGCCGATCACAGGGTCAAGTTTGCCTTCCTTCGCTTTTCTGGTTAAGTCTATCGAAAAACTGTCCAATGCCGGAGTTTTTGTATTCTTTTCCGATCTACTACTTCTCGGAGCTCCCATCCCATCCATAAATTCCGGCGGCATATCGGGAGTAAAAAAGTTTGACCCTTGCAAATAATTTTCAAGATCCGTTATCACAATACTGGTATCGATCTTCATATTTTTTAACACCGCTTTCGCTTTTGATTTCTTTTGATTTAGGATGGCAAAAAGCAGATGTTCCGTCCCTATGAACGAAGAATCGAAATCCTTAGCTATAATCATCGCATCTTCGAGCGCTTTTTTTGCCATCTCAGAAAGTCCTTGCACCGGTCTTCGAGCCCCGAAGACATTCTCCGGAGACATTTGTAAGACTATCTTTATCTTGGTAAGAGAGATACCCGAACCCTCCAGAACCGTAGCCCCGATACTCTTTTTGATAGAAAGGATACCCAAGAGCAAGTGCTCCGTACCTATCTTTTCGGAGCCTGTTTCATAGGCAATATCCTGCGCCACCACCATAGACTGTTTGGCGTTTTCGGTAAACCTCGAAAAAAATTTATCTAGATCTTTGTTCATATAACCCCCTCTTTTTAAGTAGAAGTGTTAAAAAGTTTCTAAAATTGTCATTCTGGCGACGGATAGGAACCCAGAATCTTCGATCTAAAAGTGTGATTCTGGACAAGCCAGAACGACTTATTAAAGAAAGATATTTTAAAACGACTTCCTTATATTATTATTGGATTTTTAATTATACTTTACCTCTGTCATTGTTACAATATTATCTCAAGAATGTCTGTAATTTATAGCAGAAGGTATATGTTTATGCTTTTTTGTCGCTTTCAGTGTCATCATTATTGTCTTTCTCTTTTTCGACGGGTCCAGTGATTTGTTCTGCAAGATCGCTTTCCGCTTTATCTTCTGCGGGATTTTTCTCTCCACTTTTTTCATCCTCTGCAGTTGGCACAACTTCCTCTGCTATTTCTGATTCTTTTAGATCTGTATCAACCGGCTCTTCCGTCTTAGCATCTTCTGTCTTTTTTGCCTCTTTAGGTTCTGTGATTTTTTCTTCCTCCAATATCTCCGCTATTTCATCTCCTGAACCTTCCGGGGTTTCACTTTCCTTTGGAGTTTCTTCTTCTTTTGGAGAATCGTTTTCTACAGTTTCCTCTTCGGGTTCAGAAACTTCCGGCTCAACGCTGATGACTTCTTCCTCCTTTGTTTCTGTCTCCGGCTCTACCGCCTCGACGACAACAACTTCTTCCTTTTCTGCGTCTTTTGGAGCAGATTTTTCGACTACGGCTTTTAGGATCTCAGCTTCGAGATCTTTTTTCTCTCCCTTGTCTCCACTGAAAGCCTCTTCCGCCGCCGCTATACCTGAATCATCCGCACCGGAGATATCTACGTTCCAACCGGTAAGTTTCGCAGCAAGACGAACATTTTGCCCTTGTTTTCCGATGGCGAGTGATAGCTGATCTTCAGGGACTTTTACGGTCGCCTTTTTATCTTTTTCATTTAGCTCAACGTCGATAACTTTCGCAGGAGAAAGAGCATTTGTGATATATATCTTTGGATCTTCGTTCCAAAGGATGATATCTATCTTTTCTTCGCCGAGATCCGCCATGACAGCCTGAACCCTGATCCCGCGTTGTCCCACGCAAGATCCGACAGGGTCGACATTTTCTTCGTTTGAAGAAACTGCGAGCTTAGTTCTGTGCCCCGCTTCTCTGGCTATGGACTTTATCTCTACTATCCCCGTTTCTATTTCGGGAACTTCAAGTTCGAAAAGACGTCTTACGACTCCCGGGTGAGATCTAGAAACAACTACTTGAGGACCTCTGGAAGTTTGCTCTACTTTTACCATATAAACTTTCATCCTCTGACCGATGTAATATCTCTCTCCCTGAACTTGTTCGTTTGAAAAGAGTACTCCTGAAGCTCGGCCAAGATCAACGATGACGGTGCCTCCCTCTATCCTCTGCACCACAGCGTTCATCAGTTCGCCTTCTTTGTCTTTGTATTCTGAAAAGACGATATCCCTTTCGGCCTCTCGGATTCTCTGGATGATGACTTGTTTTGCAGTCTGCGCCGCGATCCTACCAAAATCCTCCGGATGATCTTCTATCTCGACCATATCTCCGACTTTGATACTTTTGTTTAATTTTTTCGCCTCATCAAGCTCGATCTGAAGAAAATTATTTTCAATATCTTCTTTGCTCTTTACCACCTCTTTTGAGACAAATACATTTATTTCACCCGTTTCTTCGTTTAGTTCAACTCTGACTTCCTGATCCCTGTGGCCGTAGTCTTTTTTGTAAGCGGCGGCTAACGCATGCTCCACAGTCTCGATCACTATCTCTCGAGGTATATTTTTCTCATCGCATATCTGGTTTATGGCTGCTATAAATTGTGTCTGCATAATTTTTCCTTTCCCTCCCTTAAAATGAAGGTCTTGTTATTTTTTTGTTATTTAATTTTTTCGTTTAATAAATTTACGATTTTACCTGTTATGGAGTCAAAAAGAGCCGGACTTAGTCCGACACCATATCTCCCTATTCCTATTATTTAATAATATAGGAA
>PFMH01000082.1 GCA_002785325.1 bacterium (Candidatus Howlettbacteria) CG_4_10_14_0_8_um_filter_40_9
CCAATTTCATAAGAATTATTATAACGTTTTTACTTTTAATTTACAAAGATATAATCTGAGACTTGCCCTGCTGACAATGGGAATATCAACCCCTGTCCCTGTATAGGATCGTTCATGATCCATCTGCCATCAGCAGTTTTGCCAGTTATTACTACCGAGTGGTCATAGTTATATCCCTTAAAGATTTTGCCAGAAGCTATAAAGGGTTTGTTGCCCATCGATGCCAATTTATCTGCTTTGTCATAACTGTACCTACTTTCTTTAGACATAGCTAAACCGCTTGCAGATTGTGCTCCGTACCAATATAGAAAATCCCAGCTTGATCCTGTCGCAAAGTATCTTGCGTCTTGCGCTATTTGTCCAGGTGTTGTTCCGCGGCCATAATAGTTGAATATCATAGCCAAACTTGTAATTTTACACCCATAATCTCTCATATAAGAAGGGGTTGTATAGATTTTAATATCATTATCCCATTCATCTTTCCCCCAATACCATTCTGGTCGCTCCCCCTCATTTATGGCCGTCCATTCCCATCCTCCTTTATTCTGGTAATACATGGGAACGCTTCCTTGAACTGGCGGAGTTTCTCCGCTAGGTGGTGGAGGTGGAGGAGGGTTGTTCAGAATATCCTGAACTTCCTTTTTTTCAGCTTCTTTGTTTGCAATCATTTTCTGAATGGTAGCTCCTTGTTTTGTTGCTTGGCTCAAAAGTAATTCTTTTGAATATCTTTCTCTGTCGAGATCAGATCTTTGATTGATCTGTACTTGTTGCAGGGAAACTATCTCCTGTTTCTTTTTTTCAACATTATTTTTGTCATTGGATAACTGTTGTTTTAAATCCTCTATCTTCTCAACTGTTTCCGATATGTTGTCCATTAGAGACCTTAGGTATTCGCTTTTATTCATAAATTCAGAAAGATTATCGCTAGAAGCAACAATTTCCATCGAAGATACTTCACCCTGTTCATAAAAAACCCTTAGATTTTCCCTTAGATTTTCTTTCTGAACTAATATTTGAGCCTCATTATCTGCTATTTGTTCGTTGATATTTGTTATTTTAGAATTCGAGACATCTATTTGCGCTTGAGTGGCTTGGATCTGGAGCTGTATAGTCTGGATCTTATCATCAAAAATAGCGACTTCGTCTGCAAATGTTTTTGCCTCTGCTTTTTTTGCCTCCAGCTTATTTGTAAGTTCAGCTATTTGCGCCGCCATGTTATCTACATCCGTTTGGCTATAAGCTGCATACGTTCGTTGGTTCCCTATCGGCGTCAAAAGTATCGCAAGCATAAAAAAAAGAACAACACAAACAGCTGTCCTAAATCGATTAACAGTATCTAGTTTTTTTTTGTTTTTGTTTCTATTTTTGAAATTGGAAATTGTGCTTTGGATATTTTGCATTTCCCCTCCTTAAGCACTTACTATTATATAGTCCTTAAGGCGGAGTTGTCAATAGTATCATATGAGCTTCAGAGGGGACAGTCCATTCAGAGGAATTGTCCCTACTGAGATATTTGAGCTGTTTTATCTATGCGTGCTTTAGATATCGGCGGATGGCGATATAGGAGCTCACAGTGCCGATAAGCACGCCGATCCCTATCTGGGTAAAGAGTACGGACATAAGATGGCTGTTTACATATTGCGTCACACTGCCGGAGAGACCGGTTCCCAGATAGCCGTCGATCCTTGGAGAGATATACTTGATCATAGGCAAGATAATAGCGCCGGAGAGAAGAGCTGAAAATACTCCGATAACCATACCTTCCACAACGAAAGGACCTTTTATAAACCACTTTGTAGCTCCCACGAGCTGCATGATCCCGATCTCTTCTTTTCGGGCAAAGATAGCCATTCTCACTGTATTGAAGATGATAATAAGCGAAGTAAATGTGAATACGGAGGCAGATACCCAACCGGCTTTTTTGATAAAGTTTGTAGCTAAGTAAAGACGCTTTATGATCTTTTCGTTGTTTTTGTAGCTTACATCGTGGATGTTTTTGCTATACTTCGGTTCTTTCAAAACATTTGCAACAGCATCGAAATCCTCGACCTTGTAAACCTTTATTCCAAGGCTTGCCGGAAGGGGATTTCCTTCTTTTAGAGGTTCAAGGATCTTATCATTCCCAGCAAAGCTTTTCCTCATTTTTTCCAATGCCTGATCTTTTGACACATATGAGATAGACTTTACCTCACTGTGGGTCGAAAGATCCTGCTGTATATCTAAGATCTGGCTCTCTTTTACCCCTTCTTTAAAATACACGCTGATGTCCATCTTGTCCTGTATATCTTTGATACCCGCGTTTAGAACGATATTTAGGATAAGAAAAACGGCGACAGTAAATAGTGTCAGTACCATGATAGTTGTAGACGCCAAACTCAGCCATCCGTTTCGGATGAAGTTTGTAAATCCTGCTTTTATAATTCGTAGTAATGTGGTCATAAATTAGAAGTTAGAATCTAGAATTTAGTGGTTAGTTATTAGTGGTTTGTTTGGGTTATTAATTGCCTGCCCGAATCGGTCAAGGCGGGGAAATTTTACGCTGTATATCCTCCTCCTTGTTGGTCGCTTACCACCTTTCCGTTTTTGATGGTGATAACTCTTTTTTTTACTTTATCAACGATTTCCTTGTTGTGAGTTGTCAGAACAACCGTTCTTCCTCCCTGCTCGTTTATCTTCATGAGAAGATCCATGATTCCCCAAGCTGTCTTCGGATCCAAGTTTCCTGTCGGCTCATCGGCAATTAAAATTTTTGGTTGATGAACAAGAGCTCTGGCGATAGCTACTCTTTGCTGTTCTCCGCCGGAAAGCTCATTGGGGAAGTTTTTTGCCTTATTTGCAAGACCAACTATATCAAGTATTTTTGGTACTCTGCTTTTGATCTCCGAACTTTTTACTCCGGACACTTCGAGAGCGTAAGACACATTTTCATAGACGGTTTTTTTAGGCAATAGTTTGAAATCTTGAAAAACTACTCCTATTTTCCTTCTAATATACGGGAGATCGCCCTTTCTTAGTTCTTTATAGTTTATCCCGCCAACATAGATATTTCCCTTTGTCGGTTCTTCTTGTTTAGTGATAAGTTGTATCAGAGTTGACTTTCCTGCCCCGGATCTTCCAACGATGATCGCGAATTCTTTTGGCTTTATATGGAGATTTATCCCATTAAGAGCTCTTGTCTTGTTTGGGAATTCTTTAACAATGTTTTCTAAATAAATCATAGTTTAGTCGTTGGTTTTTAGCTATTAGTTGGAAAGTTTAGGTTTTTAGCTACAGGCTGTTTAATTTTCGGCTGCTTAATTATTCTACCTTGCCCTACTTTTCCAGTCAACTTTTTTGACCAACTACAGCACCAATTTTAATGGAAAACAAGATAGAGTCAAGCATAATAAAAATTAAAAAATAAAAATTAAAAGTGAAAATCACAGTTAAAAATTAAAAAGTTTAAGATTCTGGTTAAGCCGTAATGACATTTTTTGCGTCTGTTTTGCGTTTTAGTTTTGCGATAGTTTAGCGGTTGATTGCTTCTTTTTCCAGATATGCCTCGATGAATTTTATGAGATCGCCATCGAGGACACCTTTAGTATCACTAGTTTCATAGCCTGTACGAAGATCTTTTACCATGTTATATGGGTGAATGACATATGAGCGAATCTGACTGCCCCATTCTGCTGAAATGGTTTCGCCTCTTATTTCTTTTCTTTTTTCTGATTTCTGCTCTTCTTCCAATGTTTTAAGTTTCGACTTCAGCATTTTTAATGCAAAGTTTTTGTTTTGCAACTGGGATCTTTCGTTCTGACAGCTGACCACTATACCAGATGGAAGATGTGTTATCCGAACCGCTGAGTCTGTAGTATTTACACTTTGACCGCCGTGTCCGGAAGCGCGAAAAGTATCTATTTTTAAGTCTTTTTCGTCAAGTTCATACTCTTCCTCCTCTATTTCGGGGAAAACTTCGACTAAGGCAAATGAAGTATGACGAGCATTGTCTGAGTCAAATGGCGAAAGTCGAACCAAACGATGTACGCCTCGCTCTGCCTTCAGATATCCAAATGCATAAGGTCCGCTTACTTCGACGGTTACATTTTTTATACCGCCCTCATCCCCAGAAGCGATGTGAATGATCTTAGAAGCAAATCCTTCTCTTTCAAAAAAGCGAAGATACATCCGAAGAAGCATCTCGGCCCAGTCTTGGGCGTCCAACCCCCCAGCACCGCTATAGATAGAAAGGATAGTATTTGACTGATCATATTTACCGCCGAGAAGCATCTGAAACTCTAGCTTTATAAGTTTTTCTTCAGCTTCCTCTGTCTTTTCTTTTAGATCACTAATTATGTCGTGCTCTTTCTCTTCGGTAATATTCGCAAGATCTAAGAGTTCTGTTATCTGATTTTTGAGACTGCTCCAATCGTCGATGTGTTTCTTTAAAAAGGCTATCTTTTGCATTGTCGAGCCGGCTTTTTCGTTATCGTTCCAAAAGTCGGGATTTGCAGAGGCTGTTTCCAGCTCCTCAACCTTTTTCTTATCAGTTTCAAGATCAAGTATCTCTACCGCTTTTTCGGCTCTAACTTTTAGATCTCCAAGTTTATCTCTAATTTCTTTCATATAGGACATTATACAGAACAGAACACATTTCTGCTATAAAACCTGTAACCCTCGAAGATATGTTCGAGGGTTACTTTTAGATTGTATTTAATATTAGTTTGTTTTATTTTTTCTTCCTGAGCGCCATAAGCAGTCTTTTCCTAGCTTTCAGATAATATGCCCCTGAATATCCCAACATATTGAATCCAAATGCTCCTGCCGCTGCTGTTTCTGCTGGTCCCGCTTCCGGCAGACCGCCTTTGGTTATAGACACTCCTTTGACTTCTCCTTCGCTTGGAGTTGGAGTAGGAGTAGGTATTGGCGTAGGGGACGGAGTAGGAGGTGTTGGTTTTGGCGTAGGTGTAGGTATAGGAGTGGTTGTATTTTGATTTCCAAATAATCTTGCGACAGTTTGACCTGCTGGCACGTCTAAAGTAAATGGGTTCATATTGATAGCTATCCATCCGCTTGGGATATTTATCTCTTCTATTTTATGATTCCCCGCTGTTACATTATTGAAAACAACTATCCCATTTGCATCCGTAACTTTGCTTACCCCGTCATCAAGTCTGAAAGTAAATCCTGGCAATACCTTTTCACCGATATCTTGTATTCCATCATGATCTATGTCCTCAAACTTGATTATCTTAATGTTCTGTTCTTGCAGCGGTTTGGGGGCAGCGGAAACACATATCCACGCGCTATCTTGATCGGTAAAGCCACCGTTAGCAGTCTCGTGCGCAACGTTTTCTATGCATTTACCCGCTGTACCGGCAGCTACCGTGACTTTTATGAGATAATATTTTTTATTCTGCGCTTCAATCGTACCGAGGGTCATCGAAGCATCTCTCTTGGTCGGATCGCCCAGATTTACCCCCGTTGGTAATGTATCTTGAACATTGACGCCCATTGCGGGGGCATTGCCTTGGTTTGTAACGGTGCTTGTATAAGTTAATTTATCTCCCTCAATCGCTGATATAGCCGTTGCTTGTGTATCGGCATCCGACTCGATACCTGTTCTCTCATTTCTTACTCTTTTAAATACTTGAGGGAATGGCGCTGACAATATTTTTATAGGGTTACCACATGATTTTATGACAGCAGCTTTAAATGTGCCCCCATCCATCAAAACAAACGCATCAAGCTGGCTGGACAAGAAAGAAACCGAAGGCGGCCTCATCCATAAGGTGCCGTCGTGGGTTGATCCGGGGATGTAGCTTCTGCCTGAGCTAAAAACACCGGTAGCAACTTGTGACCCCCCTACCCAAACCGTTCCGTCCTTCTTCACGACGCCGTCTACGCTGCTATTTATCCCTGACTCTGTAATACCCCTATTTTCGTTGTAAAAAACCTGTTTTAGATCACTGTGCCTAGTGTCGCCGTTATTTATCTTTGAAATAAGTTCTGCCTTCGAAAATGCTCCACCGTAAACTACCGCGTTTGCGTCAAAGTCTCTAGGGGATGCAGCAGCATTGATCATAAATGGAGTAGTCAGGGCTGTTACAAGTCCAAAAATAGTGAACGCTACAATTATGAAACGCGGCTTTTTTGTTTTTCTAGACAATATTTTATGAAACATTTTCTCTCCTTAATTTTATTAAATTTATAATTACTTTGAATCACGAAATATATTTATTCTTTGGAATTTGCTCTGAACTCGATATGGGGTTAGGATAATATTTTGTAATTTAAGGTAACTATAGTGTCTTTTTTGTTGTTCTATCTGTTTTGTATTTTTAATGATACTTTTTTGAATAGAGGGGGCAGGGATGGACCCCTGCCCCCAGGAGCGCTTTTCCAAGCGCAAGGTGGATCTACTACTCGACGGTCCCGATAGGGTCTGTTGCAGGATCTACCCCTGCGTTTCCACCCCCCGAATTGTTGGACTGACTGCCATCTGTCTGGCTTTCCCCTTTGTACCCACTGTCGGGTGTTTTGGAGTCCGCCTGCGATGATCCGCCCGGTGTACCATCCGTCTGGTCAAACCGCGGTGTTGCCGGAAGCATCGGTAGGATTGGCGTAACTGCCGGGGCCTTTACCACCGGAGTCGGTGTACCTCCGCCGATAGTTCCTACCGGTCCACCGGGACATGGTTGGCCTCCTTGCGGAGCAGGGCTTCCTAAACCTTTTGGCTGAGGAGCCGGCGTCGCCGAGATTTTCGGTTTCGGAGCAGGTGTAGGCGCCGGAACCGGTTGTGCATCCCCCTGCGGAGCCGGTGCCGTGTTTCCTTGTGGTGCTAGAACCGGAGTTGCCGAAATCTTCGGAGCGCTTTGGGCCTTTGTACTGGTTGCGCTGGAGGTAAAATGATATATTCCAAACCCAATCAGTCCAATTATGACCAAGGGGATGAGAGCTAGATTTACAGCCTCATCCACTCTTTTCCGAAGAGAAGCCTTCGGCATGCTCTTCGGGGTCCTAACTCGCTGGACTTTTCGAACTCTGTTTATAGTTCGAGGTGTCCTGCGTGGCGCCGGTTTAATCTCCGGCCTCTCCCTCTTTCGAGTTGGGGCTGGAACCTCAGGAACAGACACATCCGTTTTAGTCACTGAGGATAATCTCTCCCTGGAAATCGGCGGGTGCACCCTTTTTTGCGTCTCTGATGTCCTGATGGGTTTCGTCTTTTCTTTCTCTCCACCAGCACGCATCATCGCCTCTACTTCATTGGGCGACTCCACGGTTTGTCCCGAAAAGGTTCTTTCCATGATTCCTAAAAACTCACGGTTAACACCTTTTACTTCGGGTAACCTAATCTTCTTACGCATAATATTTATCACCTCCTTGTTTTCATATTATGCTTAGCATAAGTAGAAACACCTACTCATACCCAATCTTCAAGGTACTACTTTATCCTTACTATCTTAGAGTTAACTATTAGCAAATTCACTGTAGATATAAACAAAAAAAATAACCTTTATATTTTTGTTGTTGTGAAAACTGTTAATTATACTGAAAAATGTGGTAAACCCCCGTAAAATGCGGGGGTTTGGTAGTTATGGGGTTCATAACGAATGGTTCTTAAGGTTTCGGAGGGGAGCTTTGAAACCAAGCTTGAAAGATGGGGAACCATTTGAAGCTAAACAGTAAAGTGAATTGAAAAGCTCGTATTAGCCATCCAGATACCGCGATGACTAAGACTATGGTTACCCACCACGGTACTTTAGTTAGCAATCCGTTTAGCTTCACCAACATAACTGTAGAAAACGCCCCTAAAAGAGAAGCGATGACGGCTATCGTGATCATACCGTTACTTGTCGGTCGGAAGATATCTAGTACTATACCAGTCAGAAGCGCCATTCCAAGAAAAGCGAAAGAAATTTTTGTCCATTTTCCACTTAAAATCATTTCATTATTCATTTCGGGGCTGCTCCTTTACTATTTTTTCTTCTTCTAGGTTGTCAAAACATTTCAAAGCCTTCCCCAAAGCTTCATTTATAAATATAGATAAACGAAAGCTTTTTTATTGTAATATTTTACAAAAAATCATTTGTATGGATCTTTATTTTTAGAGATATTAGTTAGAAGAGATCGTTATACATAACCCAAAAAGGACTCCGAAGAGTCCTTTTTGATAAGCGTCAAGAATGTATAAGTAGTATAGCTGATCCGACTTATTTTTTCAAGGCCAAAAATATCGCTTTTTTGCTCCTGAACCAGTAAAGCATACTCGTTGCGAAAGAAGTTAGTGAGAAAGCCACTGCGGCTTCTTCGGCTCCAGCTTGAGGTAAACCGCCTTTTGTTGTTGCTGCGGCTAAAACTTCTCCCCTTTCGATCTCAGCTCCTAGAATTTCTTCTTGGCTCTCATTATTTCCGACATGTAGAGTTACCTGATCTCCATTTGAAAGATCCATCATTATATTATCTCCAGACGTATTTTCCCATCCAGTAGTCAATGTTTCTTTTATGTTGTAACTTCCATTTTCAAGGTTATCAAAGATGACTACACCATTTGCATCGGTTTTCTTCTTAAGATTCACTCTATTGCCAGTCAATGTAAACTCCCAATTTGGAAGAACTTCTTCTCCACCATCTACGTCTCCGTCAGCATTTCTATCATGGAACTTTATAATGGTGATCTTGTTTTTAGTTATAGTGACTTTTGGTGCTATACTGTTCCCAAAGTTGATAGTCTTGCTCGGACCGATATTTATAGTTTTAGATAGTCCTGTTGTAGAAGTCCAACCAGACTGTTGTGTTTCTGTAATCTTATATGACCCTTTCATTAGTCCGGTAAATTGAGCTACGCCATCGCTACCAGTAGTCAGACTCTTGCTTATGCCATTGCCCCTAACGGTGAACTTAAAACCTTTCAAATAATTTTCACCAGCATCTTTTTGACCGTTTGCATTTTTGTCGTCAAATTTCCTAACTACGATACGATATAACTGCGTATTCCCGAACCAGATAGTTTGATCGCTAGCAATGTCTATATTTTTTGCCTCACCGCCTGTAGTATTCTTCCAGTCTGCTTTGTGCTCTTCCGTGAGCTTATAGGTTCCTTTTTTCAAACCTTTAAAAACAACGGTTCCATGGGGGCCGGTAGTGCCGGATTTGTTTACCCCATTTCTAGAGATTGTAAATTTCCATCCTTCGATCATCTTCTCGCCATCCTGTTTGGACCCATTGTGATTTATATCATTGTATTTTTTTGCAGCAAGCGAGAAAGTTTGTTCCGGTGCAGGCTTTGTAACTATATTGGCTTTTAATGTATTGTTCGTCACTGCATTTCCGCAAGATTTTACGATAGCGTATCCGAAAGATCCATCAAAGTTTCTATATACGAAAGCTGAGAGCGAGTCGGAAGCAAAGCTATACTTTGGTTCTCTCCAGTATATCGGTATCGGTCCATAATTCACTAATGTTGAAGGGTTGATATTTGTTCTTCCAGAAGAGAATACTCCGCTTGCTATTTGAGTGTTCCCCACCCACACTGTTCCATTTTTCTTAACTGTCCCGTCAACAAAACTTCCGAATTGACTGTCGTAGATCCCTATACCATTATAAAAAGTTCTGACGCCGTTTGGTGCTTGCCAATTGCCATATACTCCACCTGCAGAGTTTGGCCCCGAGCCGTTGTTTAGTCTATCTTGCAATTCGCTAACGGAATATGTTCCGCCATATATGATAGCGTTAGAATCATAGTCTCTAGGTTCTGCAGCAAATGCAGGAAAGATAACCGTCGTTGCAATAAGGGCGGTAACAAGAATCCCGAATAGTGATTTCAGCACTTTTTTCATTTTATGATCTCCTCTTTATTTATTAAAAATGTTGGCTCTCAACCGATTGTTTTTGATATAAACTGTATATTACCATAAAATATTATGTTTGTCAAATGTTTTTTCAAAACCTCTTTGGCGGGAATAGACCGGTCCGCTATTCTTCGGATTTATGATTAATTTAGCGTTCTTATATTTTTCTCTGACCAGCTCTGAGCTCCCATCAGTCGACGCGTCATCCACAACGATGATTTCGGAAAGCTCATCGTGTTTTATGAGTTCTCTTAAGCACTTATCCAAATAATCCTTGCCGTTGTAGTTTATAACGACAGCTGAAATAGAACTTTTCATAATAAATTTATCCTACTAAAATATGATCTTCCGGCGACCATGGCGGGGTCGATATTTCTTCGACCCATGTTTCACTTCCAATAGACGAGTGTATCTGTCCTGGTTCTATCTGCAAGGACTATCCTTGCAGAAGTGTTACGGGCTTGTCGTCGATAAGGATCGTCAACTCGCCTTTCAAGACTTTATATATTTCTGTTGTATATTTGTGAAAATGTGGTTTTGAATTGTCGATAATCGCTATTGCTTTACCATTTTCTGGATCAACCTCGCAAACTATCTCTTGCGGGTTTACCACGATGTCCTTTTCGGGATATTTTTCTTTGAGTTCTTGAATAACCTTTTTAGAGTTCATATAGATGATTTAAATAATTGATTGGATTGGGCTAGATTCCCGCTTGATTTTATCTTTCCGAAATCTCTAGATCCCCGGGTCAAGCCCGAGGATGACAATGGAGGGCGAGAATGACAAGAGAGAGGGGATTATTTCCTCCCACAGCATTTCTTATATTTTTTCCCTGATCCGCAAGGACAGGGATCGTTGCGGCCGACTTTGTGATCTTGTGGGTTTGATGGGATAGGTTGGTTCGATGGGGAAGCTTCGCTATTTGTCATTCTAGCTTGCCTGCCCGCCCAACTTGTCCTTCCGAAACTTTGTGTAGGAGGAAGCTGCGCGGAGGAGGGACCAGAATCTGATTCTGGCATTCTTCCAGTCTCCAGAATGACATTCTCTGGGGATCTTTCTTCCTTCTGATTAACCGGCTCGTTCCTTTGAATACTTATCTTAAATATCGAGTAAACGATCTCCTGACGGATTGCGAGAAGAAGCTTTTGAAACATGTTGTATGATTCATTTTTGTACTCAATGAGCGGGTCTTTTTGCCCATATCCGCGAAGCCCTATACCCTCTCTTAGGTGCCCCATCGCGTCCAGATGATCTACCCAAAGCATATCCATGGTGCGAAGATACGACGCTCTTTCTAGGATACGCATCAAATCCGTGCCTGTTTCTTTTTCCTTTTCTTCATATTTTTCGAATACTAGCTTTTTTGATTTTTCCTTGATCTCAAAGACCTCTAGCTTTTTAAAGTCAGCCCTGCTCTTATCCGACACATTTGCCATAGCAGTTAGATTTTGAAATACATTTTCCAGCTCTACCTCTCTAGTTTCGGGATTTATATGAGAATCGATCATATAGTCGATCTCAGCATCAAACATATCAAGGATCTCATTTTTAATATTTTCTTTATCTTTATCTTCTGCGAACTCGGACTCTATGATATTTCGTCGTCTTTTGTAGATAGTTTCCCTTTGTTTGTTCATCACATCATCATATTCAACGAGATGTTTTCTGATATCAAAGTTGTTGCCTTCTACGCGTGTTTGAGCCGATTCGAGAGATTTGGAGATAAGGGAGTGCTCGATCGCCTGATCTTCGGGAAGACCGAGTTTTTCCATCAAACCGCCGACTCTTTCAGAGCCAAATATTCTCATAAGATCATCGTCCAAAGAAACGTAAAACTGGGATGACCCAGGGTCTCCCTGTCGGCCGGTACGTCCGCGAAGCTGATTGTCAATCCTTCTGGACTCATGTCTTTCCGTACCTATAACGAGCAATCCTCCAATCTCTTTTACACCGTCGCCAAGAACGATGTCCGTGCCTCTTCCAGCCATATTTGTAGCAACAGTTACTGCGCCTTTTTCTCCCGCTTCAGATATTATCGCTGCTTCTTTTTCATGATTTTTAGCGTTTAAAACCTCGTGTTTTATCCCTTCTCTTTTCAACATCCCGGATAAAAGTTCATTTTTTTCTATAGAAACCGTACCCACGAGTACCGGCTGTCCTTTTTTATTTCTCTCTTTTATCTCATTAGCAACTGCCTTAAATTTCCCCATCTCCGTTTTGAAGATAAGGTCGTTTTTATCTTCACGAATCATAGGATGGTTTGTCGGAATAACGACGACGTCCAGTTTATATATTTTATGAAACTCTTCCGCCTCAGTCTCCGCCGTTCCAGTCATACCGGAAAGTTTGTCATACATACGAAAATAGTTCTGAAATGATATAGTCGCCATTGTAAGGCTTTCTCTTTTTATCTCAACGCCTTCTTTTGCCTCGATAGCCTGATGGAGTCCTTCACTATATCTTCTTCCGGGCATCAATCGTCCCGTAAATTCGTCGACGATAATTATCTCACCGTCTTTTTCCACATAATCTCGATCTTTTTTGAAAAGCGCGTGGGCTTTTAAGGCTTGTTCGATATGATGAACGGTATCTATCCCTTTTTCTTCATAGATATTTTGAACTCCGAGGATAACCTCTAGTCTCTGGATACCTTCGCTTGTCAATGTTGCCGCGTTCATTTTTTCATCTATCTCATAGTCCTTGTCTTTTGCCAGTTTTGAAACGATTTTCGCAAATTCATAATATTTCTCGGTAGATTCTTCCGCTGGAGCAGAGATGATAAGCGGAGTCCTAGCTTCGTCGATGAGTATAGAGTCAACTTCGTCGACTATGGCGTAGTGATGGCCTCTCTGCGCCATCTGACCGATATTTTGGACCATATTATCCCTTAGATAATCAAATCCGAACTCGTTGTTTGTACCATAAGTGATATCGGCCGCATATGCTTCTTTTCGACTGCATTCTTTCAGGTGCTCAATCCTTTCGTCGAAAATATCTTCATTTTTAAAAGATTTATCGAGAATAAATGATTTTTCATGAACTATGCAGGCGATTGTAAGACCGAGAAAGTTGTATATTTCTCCCATCCAACCGGCATCTCTCTTTGCCAGATAATCATTGACAGTAACAACATGAACGCCTTTTCCAGCCAATGCATTTAGGAATACGGGTAGGGTAGCGGCCAGAGTTTTTCCTTCACCCGTTCGCATCTCGGCTATCTTGCCTTCGTGAAGAACTATTCCACCCATAATCTGGACGTCGAAATGCCTCATCTTAAAAACCCTTTTTGAAGCTTCTCTGACCAGAGCAAAAGCTTCGGGCAGGATATTGTCTAGAATCTCTCGTTCTTTCTTTTTTATTGTTTCTTTGTCTTCTCCTTTTATTCTTTCTAATTTTTTACCTATTTCTTCTTTTAGCTCTCCGGTTTTTTTCTTTAAATCGGCATCAGAAAACTTCTCGAATGTTTTTTCGAGATCATTTATCTTTTCTACTGTTGGTTTTAGTTTATCTACGACTTTCTGGTTTGGATCACCAAAAAAATTTTTAAAAATGGACATAGTTTAGTTGTTGCGGATTTGATACTCACTCATTTTAGCATTCAAAAGGATGATTAACAATGCCTTAGGGCATAAAATAAAACCACCCTATTTAAGATAGAGTGGTTTTATTATAGATCTTAGTTCTGACTATTTAGTTTCTTCTGCGTCGTCCCCGTCTTCGTCGCCTTCTTTAGCTACAGGTATTTCGCCTTCAACAACTTCTTCTCCGGTTGGAGCTACTACTGCGTCATCATCACCTGTTACAACAGGGTCTGTTGCTGGTACAACGCCATCCGTGCCTTTTTCTTCCTCAGGTGTTACTTGTTCGTCCATGTTTCCTCGCTTTCTTTTTTTACTTTTGTTAATACTTAAATATTTTAGCTTGGTTTTCATATGCAAGTCAAGGATAAAATTCTATCTAGTACTTAAGTTCTTAGATCATTTTAAATTGCTTGATAAATTACTCTTTTTTATTCCTGCTATTCTTCAGTTATTTCTTCTTCAAAACCCGCTTCCTTCAATTTTCTTAAACTTTCTTCATCAAGTTCACCGAGTTTGTCTTTTATCTTCTTCAATTCTTTTTCAGCAATGTCTGCAGCCTGGTTTATGGATCTGTGCATGTCCTCGGTCCAAACTTCGACAAAGACATCTTTTTGACCGGGGACACGAGCGATAATCTCACATCTATTTATCTTCCCATGGCTATGATGTCCGTCGTCAACTTCTAGTGTTACTTTTACTTCTGTAATTTTGTCGTCGAAAAATCTGGGAAAATTTTGGACTTTTTCCTCGACATGTTCTCTTATGGTCGGAGTTAGCTCAAATTTTTTTGCGGTGATATCTATATTCATGAGTCTACTTTTTAAATTCTAATATCTAAATCCTAAATTCTAAACAATCTCAAAATTCAAATGTTCAAAATCTCAAACTTCTTGTTTTGGTTATTGATATTTTTGTCATTATGATTTGTTTAGTATTTCTATATTAGGATTTAGGATTTTATAATATCCATACCCATATATGACTGTAACACCTTCGGCACCTTGATACTACCATCCTTTTGCTGATAATTTTCTAAAATTGCCGCCAAAAATCTAGGAGTTGGGACTACAGTACAGTTTAGAGTATGAGCGTTGAACTTTTTGCCTTCGTTGGTCCTATATTTAATATTAGCTCTTCTCGCTTGATAATCCGTTAACCAAGAACAACTATGGGTTTCTCGGTATTTACCTTGTGCTGGGAACCAAACTTCTATGTCTATCTGACGATGATTTTTTGGTCCCATATCGCCCGTTGATATTTCAACTAAACGATAAGGAAGTTTAAAGTCTCTAACAAATTGTTCGGCAATATTTAAAATAAAGTTAAAAGTCTTTTCGCCTTCTTCTGGTCGGCAAATAACTACTTGTTCAACTTTATTGAACTGGTGGACTCTAAAAACCCCTTTTGTATCCTTTCCGTATGTACCAACTTCTTTTCTAAAACACGGCG
>PFMH01000020.1:0-11799 GCA_002785325.1 bacterium (Candidatus Howlettbacteria) CG_4_10_14_0_8_um_filter_40_9
TTCACGATATACGATATACTACCATATTGTCATAATACCCAAATACAGAAGAGATATTTTTAAACACGCAGAGATTGAGAATGCGACAAAGGAATCGCTACAAGAGCTAGCATTCTATCATGACTGGATAATCGAAGAACTGGAAGCTGACCAAGATCACATTCACATTTTTCTTTCCGCTCCACCAAGATACGCTCCCTCGGAAATAGTAAAACTTATTAAAACATGGACGTATCATAACGTGTATACCAAATACCCTAAAATCAAACAATATCTTTGGGGAGGAAATATGTGGGCAAATGGATATTATCTCTCGACCGTATCTGATAATACTACAAAGGATGAGATAAGAAAATATGTTCGTAACCAGAAAGAGAAATCAGAAAAACTATCGAGACAACAAAAGTTATTTTAAAATCGACAGAGCATCAGGCGGTCCTAAAAGCCCCGCCCGCTCCGTCGGCGGGGTAGTTTACTCCTTTTTCTTGCGTCATCATGAGAAAACCTATAACCGTCAGGATGAGTATGAAACAAAACAGGGTTTCTTAAAATATTTTTTTGTTTAGTATTCACGGTATTTGACTGTAATGGAGAAATAATCTTACCGTCTTCAATCCTAAGCCCAAAAGAAGCAAGGTATTTTATACCGACTGTTATCCATATTAGATTTTCTCCCTCATCAAAATGTCCCCCCATCTCTCTAAAAGGGGTATCTTCATCAAAAATAGACGGCTCGCGTAAGCATTTCAGCACTTCCCATATTTCCATATGCGGAAGAATTTCTATGGGATTTGCTATGTTACTTGGCTCCTTCCCATCTCCTTGTTCTGAAACTATTATCCTTAGTTTTTCCAATAGTCTTTTTTTCTCTTCGCTGAATAGTACCTCTTTTTCTTCGGGTGATAAAAAGGTCTATACTGACTGTTTTCCTATAGCCTCAGTAATCTGCCTAGATTCATCTGACATTTGTTTAAATTCCTCAGATTGAAATTCATTTTTTTCTATCATAATTTAGGTCCTTTAATGGTTTTACTTCCCCTGGCTGATCGTTATACTCACTCCCAGCTTATCCCAAACAAAGATAAATGCCTGATAGAAATCAGTAAATACTTCTTTAAGCGCCGGGACAAGGAAAGGGACGAGAATTACAAGAAGCAGTATAAAGACCCAATGAAACCGTATAAGAACATAGAAAGCAACGACGATAGAGATAACTACTATAAGCGATACAAACCATTGGGTCGAAACCGGAAAAACCGATAGAAACCTGTCATAAAGTTGGAAGAAAATATCCATAAACTAAAATTATTATTTAAACTCAATCGCCGGCCGAGTTCAATCTTTTCTTTATCTCTCTTACTACCTTTTCTCGAGGATATATCTCTTGGTTGCCAGATTGCATATCTTTTATGATTACAGTGTTGTCAAATGCTTCTTTTTGACCAATAAGGAGGGTAATCGGAACCCCAAGCTTATTTGCCATCTTCAACTGGTCCGATATCCCCTTTTTCTCGATACATCCTTCGGCGCCTACTCCTTCCATATGAAGATCATGCATAAGACGAATACACTTTTTCTTGGCAACGTCCCCAAGCTGCGCTACAAAAACATCTGCCTTTTCTGAAGTAGCGGGAATTTCTATCTTTTGATTTTTCAATAAATCAACGATCCTGTCAACCCCCAAAGAAAAACCTACAGCGGGTGTCGGCTTTCCCCCCAGAAGTTCTATAAGACCGTCATAGCGCCCGCCTCCACCCAAAGAGTTCTGACCGCCATCGCTTTTTGTCCAAATCTCAAAAACTGTTTTAGTATAATAATCTAGACCGCGGACCAGTTTTGGATTTAGCTCGTAACCTATTTCCAGCTCGTCCAAGTACTCTAGAAGTTCTCTAAAATGGTCGTGACAATCTTTACATAAGCTGTTTAATGTTACCGGTGCCCCCTCTATCGTGTTTTGGCAAGACGCTTCTTTACAATCCAAAACTCTCAATGGATTTTTCTTCGCTCTCCTCTGACAATCTTTACAAATATTTTTATTGCTCTCTTTTATATACTCTAAAAGTTGTTTTTTGTATTTGGGCCTGCAGTTTGGACAACCGATACTATTTATTTGAAGGCTTATATCGGTGAGCCCGATATTTGAACAAATCCTCCACATCAAAGACATAGCGAGAAGGTCGTTTATTGGCTTTTTGTCTCCTATTATTTCTACCCCAAAATGATAAAACTGTCTATATCTCCCCGCCTGCGGCCGTCCATATCTAAACATCGGACCGTAATAAAAAAACTTTAGCGGCTTTGGGAGATTTTGCATCCCGTTTTGGATATAAGACCTCACAACTGAAGCCGTCCCCTCTGGACGCAACGCAAGAACATTTCCAGACTTGTCTTTAAATGTATACATCTCCTTTTCGACTATATCGGTATCTTTTCCTACCCCTCTTTCGAAAAGCGAGGCGTCCTCGATGATCGGGGTTTCTATCTTGTCAAACCCGCTCCTTCTTGACTCGGCATCCGCTACCGCATAGATAAAATCAAAATACCTTTGCTCCTCTGGCAAGATATCTCTTGTCCCTCTCGGATTTTGAATTATTTTTTTCGCCATAACATATTTTAAATTCTAAATCATAATATTTAAATTCTAAACAATATCTAAATAATAATTTTTAAATGTTCCAAACTTTTTGTTTAGATATTTGGATTTTAATAATTTGGGATTTGTTTAGTATTTAGGATTTCGTGCTTAGGGTTTTATCACAACTATCATTAAATTATCATAAAAAGATATATTGAACAAGTTAAAGCATTCTTTTTACCCCTATTCTGTCTTATTTAGATGCGCCCTTATCCTCCCCCTTGCACGGCTGGTAACTGCATATTTTAACCAATCTCTTTTTGGACCGGGAGAATTTTTCTTGATAATAATTTCAACGATATCCCTATCCGCCAACACATGATCCATAGATATCATCTTACTATTTACTCTGGCCCCAACCATATGATCCCCTATAAAGGTATGCACGGCATATGCAAAATCTATCGGAGTTGAACCATCGGGAAGATCAAAAACGTCTCCCTTTGGAGAAAAGGCAAATATTCGATCTTTGAAAATATCTATCTTCAATCCTTCGATAAATTCTTCTGTGGAATGAGCCGCTTTGTTCCAGTCCATGAGCTCGTTTATCCATCGGGTTTTAGCTTTTGGAGCAAAGGACGCTTTGTGCTCAGCGTATCCTTTTTGCGTTTTAGACTCATCGTAATGCCAATGGGCAGAGACTCCCTTCTCAGCTTCCTCATGCATTTTCTCGGTTCTTATTTGTATCTCTGTAATTTTTCCTTCCAAACCAAAAACTGTAGTGTGCAAAGACTGGTATCCGTTTGGTTTTGGGACGGCTATGTAGTCCTTTATCCTATAAATAAGCGGCTTAAAGTTACTATGTATTATTCCTAGAGTTTTGTAACAATCGCTTTTTTCAGGAACTATGATTCTTATCGCCATCAGATCATAGATCTTTTCAATATCGTTATCCTTTTTTAATTTTTTATAGATACTGTAAAGATGTTTCGCTCGTCCCTCTATAACAGGATTCAGGTCTTCACCCTCCAGCAATAAATTAAGTAAGTTCCTCATCTCGTTGAGATATTTTTCCTTCGCATGGAAGATCTTCTTCGTACGCTGGACAATCTTTAAATATTCTTTCGGATAAATATATTTAAACGCAAGATCCTCAAGATCAGCTTTAAACCTTCCCATCCCAAGCCTATCGGCCAAAGGGGCATATATTTCCAGAGTTTCATTCGAGATTCTTTTTTGATCTTCTACTTTCAAAGCGTCCAGTGTCTCCATATTATGGTGCCTATCCGCAAGTTTTATAAGCACTACCCTTACGTCCTTTGCCATAGCCAAAAAGAGCTTTCTTAAGGACTCAATCTTCTTTAGCCTTTTGGGGTCGTCTTTGAGCTCATCGCTCGCCTCGATCTTATCAAAGTCTATCTCTCCCAGCTTTGTTACTCCCGAAACCAACATCGCAACTTCTGAACCAAATAGTTGTTCAATCTGTTTTTCCGTAACGTCGCAATTCTCTAAAACGTCATGTAACAGTCCGGCAGAAATAGTTTTTGCGTCCATCTCCATATCAGCGAGTATAAGAGAGGCGGCAAAAGGATGCATAAAGTAACAATCCCCGTTTTTGCGCTTTTGTCCCTTATGACAATCTTGAGCGAATTCAAAGGATTTTTTTATTAGATCAAAATCGGCTTTTTTATCATATGCAGCAACTCTTCTTTCAAGCTCTTTTAAGTCTATATCTTTCAGAGAAAGTATCTTTTGCATTATATTTTTTTAATATCTAAAATCATAGCTTCCAAGCTCACTCTCCCGTTCCATTCATTTTCGTTTATGGTAAAAACGATGTCAATCTTATCTCCACTTTTTAGATCATTGTTCGTACCATAGCCAAACATAATCCCGGAAAGCGAACTACTACCGCTTGCTATGGTTAATTTTAAATGATTTTTATCGCTTCCTACAAGAGCAGAATTTTTCACTTCAGCATTTTCGATAATGAATACTGGCTTTTTATTTTCAAAACCAAATGGTTCGAGCTTTTTGATATATTCGCCAACTGTCACATCGATATTTTCTATATCTATCTTTGCATCAATTATTATTTCAGGTATCAGATCTTCCTCGGCGATATCTTTACCTGCTATTTCTATAAGTTTCTCGTTCAATACGATGAAATGTTCATTTTTCACCGTAAGCCCAGCTGCCTTTTTATGACCGCCGTATTTGACCAAAACATCTTCGCATTTTTCCAATGCGCTTATGATACTGAAATTATCGATAGACCTAGCGGACCCCTTGCTTTCCGTTTCTCCTTCTTCAAAAAGTAATACAGGCTTCCCGCAGTCGTCCATAAGCCTAGAAGCCACTATTCCCACAACGCCTGCCGGCCAATTTTTATTTTTCAGAAGTATAATGTTTCTACCGTCGTCGATTTTCCCAAGCATTGCTCTCGCCTCTTCTAATATTCTTTTTGTGATGTCTTGTCTTTCTTTATTGATTTTTGAAAGATTCAAAGCGGCTATCTCTGCTTCTTTTGTGTCTTTTGCCAAAAGAAGTCCGAGGCTCAACCTTGCGTTTTCCAGCCGGCCCGAAGCGTTTAAACGAGGGCCCAGATGAAACCCGAGATTATGAGAATTTATCTTTTCGATCTGTATAGCGGCCGATTTTATAAGCTCTTGCAGTCCTACTCTTTTCGTTTTTGCGATAACCTTTAGTCCGTATTTCACAAGCACTCTGTTTTCATCGACCAAAGGTACTACGTCGCAGACAGTCCCTAGAGCGACAAGATCCAGAAGCCACCGCTCCCAACTATTAGCAAGGTTCGGAACCTTGCTTAGTACCGCGCAGGCAAGTTTGAAAGCAACACCGACACCTGCCAGATCTTTAAATAGATAATCGCAATCGCTTCTCTTCGGATTTATAACCGCCACCGCTTTTGGTAATAAATCTTTATCTTTTGATTTTTCAAGCTCGTGATGGTCAGTTACAACAACGTCCAGTTTCAATGAATTCGCATATTCAATCTCGTCAAAACTTCGTATCCCGCAGTCAACGGTGACTATGAGTTTTATGCCTTTCCTTGCGATTTCGTCGATCGCTTCTTTATTTAACCCATAGCCCTCATCCTGACGCGAGGGGATGTAGGCGATAAAATCTGCCCCCAGCTTTTCGAATGTGTCTGAAAGAAGCGCCGTAGATGTTACGCCATCAACGTCATAGTCACCGTAAATACAAATCTTTTCTTTGTCTCGAAGTGCCTTTTGTATTCGCTCAACCGCCCTGTCCATGTCTTTTAAAAGAAATGGGTCATGAAGGCTGCTCTCATAGCCCGGCTCGAGAAAATCATGAATCTTTTTATCGATAATATCTTTGTTTTTTAGGTCGCTCTCAGAGATTATCCCACGGTTAAAAAGTATCTGAAGTTCTGCCTTAGAATATCCCAGATCCTCCGCCACCTTCATCTCCGGAAGCAAATTCCACCTCTTTTTCGTCGTTGACACCATTTTCACCATAACCTATAGTATAAGCAAATAAGAAAATATTATCAATTAAATCTAACTCATGGAAACAACAGGAAATAGTGGTGGCTCGGGTAGTCTAAAATTCAGCCGCAATGAGCATCAATCAAATATTCCGACTCTTGAGGAGATAAAATATAAGCTGGGAAAACTGTACGAAGAAAAAATGGATACGGCTACGGGAGAAAGAGCCTTCAATATCGACAAGGAAATAAAATATTACGAAGAACTAAAAGCTAAAGCCATGGAGAAAAGGACTTCTCAGGGTCTCTAGCTAACAAAACGATAGTCTTGATCATTTTCTTGCTGACCTCCAGAGATCCCGGAGTAGCGGTGTTCGCTGTAGCGGAGATTGTGGCGGGAATTTTTCTTCGCCACCAAGCAAAGGCCGAATACGATTACATAGGCGATGCAATGGGCATATAGCCCACAATCTCACTCCAACAAACCCAAACAAAGTGGGGCATCAAGTCCCGCACCAAAGGACCCAGATTACCAAGTCTTGGGTCCTTTAACTTTTATAATTATTTTAGATCTGATTTTATCTTTTTCGTTTTACGTTGGATACTAGAATGACGAGGGGCTGAGATTCTGGATCCCCGCTGTGGCGAGGATGACAAGGAGATATTATTTACGCTTTCTCTTAAACCCCTGCCATGTTACCAAGAGCGGGCTGGCGTTTAGGATAGAAGAGTACGTGCCGGAGAATATACCGATAAGGATAGCAAGAACGAAATATTTAGTGGTCTCCCCGCCAAATAAGAATAAGATCAAAAGTATTATCCAGACCAAAAAAGATGTTGAAAGCGTTCGGGGAAGCATTTCCAAAATGCTTCTATCCACTATCTCTTCAAAACTCTCTCCAGTATTCCTGATCAAATTTTCGCGAATCCTGTCAAATATGACTATCGTATCATGAACCGAAAAACCGACGACGGTAAGGATAGCAGTGATAAATAAGATATCGATCTCAACTCCGAAAAAATGTCCGAGGATCGCAAATACTCCAGTAACTATCAAAACGTCATGGATAAGAGCGATGATCGCTGCGATCCCAAACTCCCACGAGCTCGCTGGCTTCGGCACTCTGCGAAAAGAGTATGCCACGTAGAAGACTATGAGAAGCGAGGCCAAAGCAACCGATATAAAAGCATTTCTAGTTATCTCTTTCGATACAGCCGGTCCGACCGTCTCCACTCGAAGTTCCTTCGCCCCTTCGACCTTATCCAACTCAGCTTTAAAGCTTTTATGAATATTTTCATCGATAAGTTTCGCTCTTATCGTAGCTCCATTTTCGGTAATGGTGATGGTCGATCCTTCAATCTTACTTTTTTCGATAAGTTCCTGAATCATCCCTTTGTCTTTTGTCCCTTCGATTTCTATAAGAGTTCCACCGGAAAAGTCGATAGAAGGTTTGAGTCCCCAAAGTAAAAGCGCGATAGCTCCCGGCGCTATCACTAGGAGGGAAATACTGTACCAAAGTTTTCTGTGTTTAATCGGATTCATGATTATCCTTTTTAAATAGTTAATTCGTTAACCGTTAATCTTTGTGTTTATAGACATCTCGCTAAAACTGACGCTGGAACAAAAACGCTGTAATTGACGCATGCAAACCGCGTTTGTTTTTGCGTATAGTTTTGGCGTCTGTCCTGCGTAATGATTTTCATTCTTAGAATAATTATTTAAACTTAAATTCACAATCTATGCTCTGAAATACTTACTTTGCTTCACAAATTTCATCCCCGATATTATATCGATCAATGTCCTTGTCCCCAAAAACGTAGTTAGAAGTCCCATGGCGATACCAAGACCTAAAACTACAGCAAATCCCCTGACAAGTCCTCCGGCATTGTACAAAATAATACAAATGATAAAACTTACCAGATTGGAGTCTTTGATACTCGGCCATGCCTTTTGAAATCCGAGATGAGAAGCCAATGAAAATGTACGGCCGTTTCGAAGTTCTTCGCGAATTCTTTCAAATATCAAAACGTCGGTCTCCATCGACATACCGATAGAAAGTATAAACCCGGCGATACCTCCCATGGTGACAGTGATAGAAAAAAGTTTAAATAAGGTAATCATAAGCGCCAGATAAAGGCCGAGACCCAAGGTAGAGAATAACCCCAAAATGCGGTAATAAATAAGCATAAAGATAGAAACTATGACGATCGCCAACGCTCCGGCTATCAAACTTTTATTTATAGAGTCCTTACCCAGAGTCGCCCCAACTGTTCTTTGTTCGACATTCTTTATAGAAACAGGCAAAGCTCCAGCATTTAACTGTATAGCCATTTTTTTGGCGTCCTCGGGTTTATACTCCCCTGTTATCACCGCCTTCCCTTCAGTTATTTCTGACTGCACCGTAGGAGCGGTCAACATCTCATCGTCGAGAAATATCGCCAGTTGTTTTCCCAGATTCTTTTTTGTTATTTCGCCAAATAGCTTCTTTCCTTCATCATTGAAAACCAGTGCGATCTGCGGTTTGTTTGTTTGCTGGTCATACTCCATAGATGCATTTGCAAGATGTTGTCCGGTAAGAGGGGTGTCTGCAAATCCCTGCCCAGTTTCGTCTATTTCTTTAAACTTCAGCTGTGCTGTTTTCCCGATGAGATCCATTGCCTTGTCCACGTCCTTTACCCCTGGCATCTCGATAACTAACCTTCTGGAGTCGCCGAGTTTCGATGTATAGACATTGGGTTCCGATACGCCGAATGAGTTTACGCGTTTTTCTATATTTGTTTGAAGCGACTGCATCGCCTTTACTTTATCTTCTTCCTTTATCTTTGAAAGATCGGCTTCGTAAACCAAGTGCGAACCGCCTTGCAGATCGAGCCCGCGCTGGATTTCCAGTTTCTTATTTATTTTTCCTAATTTTAAATCTGGTCCACCCGGGACAGCGGCGACGACCGCTAGTCCGCCAAGAATCAAAACCAATACAAATTTAAACCATTTCTTTCGCCTTGTCATGAGTAATATGATAAGGGATTTTGGCGATAGAGTAAAGAAATAAATCTTGTTTTGTTAAATATTTACTTTGTTATCTGATATGTCGATGCCACTTTAACGTGCGATCGCGCATTAAAGTGGCAGCTTATTTTCCCTAAGAGCCTGTTTAAAATCCCATGTTATGCTGAAATATCATAATTTCGAAGTGAAAATTATGATATTTCAGTCTGCAAGCCCGTTTCTTTTAATTTATAGTGAAGAGATTTTAAACAGGCCCTAACATTTAAAAGATGTTTTTGTGTTTCAAAATATTTACAACTTCCCTATCTTCCACTTGCGGAAAATCTTCATAGAACGCACCTATAGCATAAAATAACACGGGTTCTTCCAAATAAATTAATTCATCCACTTCTGATTTTAATTTCTCGATTATATCTTTCAGAATCATCGGTACTGCAAGAACAACCTTTGCCGGACTTTTGGACATTACAAATCTGATCGCAGACAAAGTTGTAAGCCCTGTCGCTATCCCATCATCGACGATGATGCAGATCTTATCTTTGAAATCAGAAGGCGTATCAGCCCCTCTATACGCTTTCAGCCTTCTTTTTATCTCTGCTCTCTGAAGCTTGGCATCTGTCTTTATGTACCTTTCGTATTCCGATAATATCCCTGCATCTTTGACAACATCACCATTTTCATCAACCGCTGCGATAGCGTATTCGGGTTCCAAAGGATGGCCGATCTTTCGGGTGACGACGATATCTAGCGGCGCATTTAGATATTCTGCAACTTCTTTTGCTACCACTACCCCGCCCCTCGGCACACCAAGAACCAAAATATTTTTCGTTTCTTTATAATAGCTCAATTGTTTGGCAAGCAATTTCCCCGCCTCTTTTCTATTTTTGAATATCATAGATTTATCCTAGCAGATATTTTCACTTCTTTAACTGTTCACAATACCAATTCATGTCATTCTAGGTG
Organism: bacterium (Candidatus Howlettbacteria) CG_4_10_14_0_8_um_filter_40_9; assembly: GCA_002785325.1. Classification (GTDB taxonomy): domain Bacteria; phylum Patescibacteriota; class CPR2; order UBA1875. The sequence continues at coordinate 10,021 of PFMH01000020.1, forward strand.
TTCCCGACAATCAGTTCGAAAAAAGAACAATCAAATGAACGAGCATTTGAAAAGATGACTCCGGGTTTCGCGCTTGCCCGCCCGGCCGAAGTCGGTCGGGCGGGTTGTCATTTTTCATACTTGAGCGAATTTGATTGTGACGTTTCGAGAATCTGTTTGTCGAAAAGCTTTTTGTTACTTTTTGGCATCAAAAAGTAGAATACCTAAAATAAATATTACGTGTTAAAATTACCTTATGAAATACGTAGAAGTCGCTGTGCTGGCACATACAAATGAAAATTTCAACACCTTCACTTACTCGACTCCGAAAAATACTATGCTAAAGATCGGACAAGTTGTGAAGGTTCCGTTTCGGAGCAGGGACCTTTATGCTATGGTTCTTGATTTTACCAAGAAACCTGATTTTGTCACGAAAGAAATATCAAAAACCATAGATATCACCCTTCCGGAGCATTTGATAAAATTAGCTAAATGGATGAACGAGTACTACGCCGCTTCGATAAATTCTGTTCTTCGCACCGTCCTGCCATCAGGATTTTATAAGAAAAGAAGAAGTCAAAAATTGGAGATTGGAGATTGGAGATTGGAGATTAAGAAGAATATTCCTCCACTGACCGCTGATCAGAAAATAGTTTTGGAAAAAATAAATAGCCCAAAGACTAAGAAGCCCTTTCTTCTTTTCGGCGTCACCGGTTCGGGAAAAACGGAGATATATCTTCGACTTATTGAAAAACAAATTGAAAATGAGAAAGGTTCTATCGTTTTAGTTCCGGAAATAGCGCTAACACCTCAAACCATTCAACGATTTGAAGAAAGATTTCCCGGCCAAGTAACCGTGCTCCACAGCCACTTAAAGGAAACCGAGAGACAGAGGAACTGGAATGATATTGCCGAAGGAAGAAAGCTTATCACCGTCGGATCTAGAAGCGCGATATTTGCTCCATATAAAAATCTTGGACTTATAGTGATCGATGAAGAACACGAGGGAAGTTACAAGCAGGAGCAAACTCCGCGCTATGATGCCCTAAAAGTAGCGGAGAAAATATCAGAAACCACAGGGGCAAAACTGATCTTAGGATCCGCCACGCCAAGAGTAGAGACTTTTTATAAAGCAAAGAACGGCACTTACGAATTGCTCCAATTAAAACAAAGAATCCACGGAGATAAAATGCCGAATGTAAACGTCGTAGATCTTAGAAAAGAATACAAAGCGGGGAATAAAAGCACTCTCTCTATCCCGCTTCAAAATAAAATTGCTGAAGTCTTGGATCGAGGCAAAAAGGTCCTGCTTCTCCTAAATAGAAGGGGTTCTTCCACCTATGTTTTTTGCCGAGATTGCGGCTATGTGGAGACTTGCCCGAACTGCGAAATACCTCTCACATTTCATATGAAAAACAATTTTCTTCTCTGCCACCATTGTAACTTCAAAGCCAAGCCCAAGACGACTTGTCCAAACTGCCAAAGCTTAGCCTTCAAATATCTCGGCGCTGGCACGCAAAAAGTGGAGCTAGAAGTAAAACAACTTTTTCCTAAAGCCAATGTCTCGAGGATGGATAAAGATACGACTGAAGAGAGAGGCTCGCATGAGAAAATATATCAGAACTTCGCCGAAGGGAAAACGGACATCATCGTCGGTACTCAGATGATCGCAAAGGGATGGGATATCGGAGATATCGACCTTGTAGGCGTTGTTGTAGCCGACATCGGACTAAACTTCCCCGATTTTCGCGCAGAAGAAAAAACCTTCTCGCTCTTAACACAAGTAGCAGGAAGAACGGG
>PFMH01000020.1:11820-14608 GCA_002785325.1 bacterium (Candidatus Howlettbacteria) CG_4_10_14_0_8_um_filter_40_9
AGTCATCATCCAGACTTTTGCCCCCGAAAACTTCGCCATAATTTCTGCCACAGATCACGATTATGAAGGGTTTTATGACAAAGAAATCCAAGACAGGGAAACACTAAACTTCCCACCTTTTACAGATCTTACAAAGATATATTTTTCGAGCAATGACTTAAGTTTAGCCGTAAAAGAGGCGGCAAAGATAAAAGAAATATTGGATAATAATATGAATAAAAAAGTTATTCAAATCATAGGTCCGTCCCCCGCTTTTATTCAAAAACAAAAAAATTCATATACCTTTCAGATGATCATAAAACATCGTGGAAATATAGCCCAAAATATGATAAAATTATTACCTAAAGGGTGGTCCATAGATATAGATCCCTCAATCACCATATAAGTATTAATATCAGAAAATATATTTTATCATGGCCGTAATAAAGATCATAAAAGTTCCAAATCCGATTCTCAAAAAGAAATCAAAAAAAATCTCCAAGATAGATAAAAAGGTGGAGCAACTCGCCTACAATATGGCAGACACCATCGAAAACTATCAGACAGATGTGGAGTCAGGGGTCGCTATGGCTGCTGTGCAAGTCGGCCAGCTAGTAAATCTTGTTGTGATAAAGGAAGAAGACGGGAGCTACGCTGCTCTCATAAATCCTAAAATTACGAAACTTTCCGGAGAAGAAGAAGAAGGCCTAGAAGGATGCCTGAGCGTCCCAGGCATATATGGGATAGTAAAAAGGAAAGAAAAAGTAGAGGTAAAATGCGTCGCTATAGATGGGGGGAAGTTCCTCATAAAAACGAGCGGGCTTTTTTCAAGAATACTCCAACACGAGATAGATCATCTAAATGGGATTCTTTTTACCGACAGAGTTGATGATCTCAATAAACTATACAAACTGGATAAAGAAGGCAGGTTAGTTTCAAAAAAAGGAGATATACTCGATGAATCAGAACTTAGCAAAGGATATTAAAATAGCGTATCTGGGAACTCCAGAATTGTCAGCTGTAGTCTTAGAAGATCTAATCAAGGACGGTTTTACTATCTCCGGTCTTTTTTGCCGACCAGATAAAAAAGCAGGACGCGGAAAGAAGGTCGTCCAGTGTCCGACAAAACTAGTGGCTTTAGAATACGACGTCCCTGTTTTTCAACCGAAAGATAAAGACGAGCTCACAGAACAACTAAAAAATCTTAAATCCGATCTCGCCATCGTTTTTGCATACGGGATGATTATCCCCAAAGAAGCGTTTGAAGCTCCGAAATATAAGACTCTAAATATCCACCCATCTCTCTTACCCAAATACAGGGGGCCTTCGCCTATCAACTGGCCTATCCTTTCCGAAGATAAGGAAACGGGAGTAAGCATCATCGAGATTGTTGAAAAAATGGACGCGGGACACATCATGTCCCAAAATAAAATAAATATTGAAGGAACAGATACTGCAAAAACCCTCGGCGACAAATTAGTTAAACTGGGAAGTCAGATGCTTACTGAACTCATTCCCAAATGGATTGAGGGAGGTTTTAAAGGAATAACGCAGGATTATTCACAAGCAACCTACACGCGCCTTCTTACAAAAGACGACGGGCGTATAGATTGGTCAAAAAGCGCCTCCGAAATAGAAAGACAGATCAGAGCCTATACCCCTTGGCCGGGGAGTTTTACATCTTGGGAAAAGGGTAATGGAAAAAAATTAGTCTTAAAAATCATTCAGACAAAGATCGGTGATGACCAGAAAAATAAAAATCTAAAAGTAGGTGAAGTTTACTTAAATGATAATGGCAGACTTTCTGTTCAAACCAAAAATGGCAGCCTAATAATAGAAAAACTTCAACTTGGAGGGAAAAATGAGCTAACCTCCGAAGAGTTCTTAAGAGGATATCCTGACATCATCGGCACCACTTTGTTATAATAATGATCTCCAATTATTCCCTCCGACAATAAAGGAGGAGTATATTATTTCTCCCCGACTATCAGTTCGAAAAAAGAACAATCGAATGAGCGAAAGTTTGAAAAGATGACTTCAGGGATCGGCTTGTTGTCATTTTCTGACATGAGCGAATGAAGATTGTAACATTCTGAGAATCTGTTAGCCTGCCCTGAGCGAAGTCGAATGGGGCAGTTTTTCCTCCAGTTTTTGCTGTCAAAAAGTGGAAGAGATCACTGGATCCCCGTCTGCACGGAAATGACAAAGGGGGTGGGGTTATTGTCGAGGGGATTACTATTGAAACAGATTAGGACTAGTTTCAATAAAACACCACCGCTTTCTAAAAAAACGATGGTGTTTAATGATTTAAAAAAAATTATTTGTTAGCTTTTGTCTTCTTTGATAAAACCTCTTTTATAGTTTCAACGACTTTAGCCGGAGTGTATTGTGTTTTCACAATGTATCCGATAGCCCCGAGCTCTTTCCCTTTCTGAATATGATCTTCTTGGCCCAGATTGCTCATGATAAGTATCGGGATATTTTTAATACTGCTATCTTCTTTAATTGCTTTTAGAACCTCAAAACCGTCCATTTCCGGCATCAGAATGTCCAGAAGCATAATATCCGGCTTGAAGGTTTTTACCTTATCCAAACCTATCCTACCGTTTTCTGCAACTTCAACGTCATAACCATCAAGGTTAAGCTTGAGCTGATACATCTTACTGATATACGTATCATCTTCTACTATGAGTATTTTCTCTTTTTTATCGGCCATGCAATATATTCCCTCCCACTACTATCCATAATACTTAAGTAACAATAGCTCTGTCAAGAGGATAATAATAAATATTTTTCAAACAATCCGTAT
>PFMH01000059.1 GCA_002785325.1 bacterium (Candidatus Howlettbacteria) CG_4_10_14_0_8_um_filter_40_9
GGAGAAGACTAAAAGTTTGGATAACCATGCGGAATATATAAAGATTGTAGAACTTTGAGTAAGTTCGAGGACAATATCATAATCAAATATATTATTTACAAAGACTAATATCTCTCGTAAAGATAGCACAAAGATCCCAAGCCCCACATAGTTCAGGCTTTTTCCGACGCGACCGCCGTAAAGCTCCATAGTCTTTGACATAAAATACAGTGTCAAGACAAGTACAAATAAACTTAGCCCATTTATAATAAGATTAATACTTATTTGATCCAACATATACCCTCCTTTTAGTTTTTAAATATTTTTAAATGTTATCTTAAGATTACCTAAAAACATTTTTTTCGCGTCATTCTGGCTTGTCCAGAATCATATTTCTTACCTAGGCTCTTAGATTCTGGCCTCCTAGTCGTCGCCAGAATGATGATATTTTAGGATCTTTTTCTTTCAAAAGTTTCAAATATTATCTATCTTTACCGACGGGTACTTGGCAAGCAACGGCTCCATCGCTTTTTTTACGATAAGCCCTGAAAGTGAAACGTACTCGTTTATGAGATTTTGAGTAACCTCGTTCGCTTCTCCCGATATTTCAGTAACTTCTCCCTTGTCGGTTATAGTAAGACCTTGGACATTTCTGGCTACAGATATCGCAATACCCGGTCCTATAATGACTATCTGTTTCTGTATAATCTCAGTTAATAATGATTTGTAATCGTTTGAGCTGCTCATGGTGTTTTCCTTTGTCATTCTGGAGATATTTAGGAGTCCAGAATCCGTATATTTAATTGAAATTTCGATTCTGGTCAAGCCAGAATGACTGTCTTTCAGGCATTTACATATTTTTTTATTTCTCTTTTTTCGCCGTAACTTTCAAAGGCACTTTTGATTCGACTCCGTGCCCCAGCTTTACTGTAATCTCATACTCCCCGGGTTTTTTTATCGGTTCAAAATCGATATCTTTCTTATCTATCTCAAATCCTTTTTTTGTGAGTTCTTCTTCAACTTGCGCGTTTGTTATAGAGCCGAAAAGTTTTTGAATTCCCTCGTCATCTTTTGGCCCGACTTCAGCGCTTATTTCGATATTAATTTTTCCGAGCCTTAACGCTGTTTCCTCTAGTTTTTTTACTTTTTCTCCCTCATCCTTTTTCAGTTTTTCAATCCTTTTTTCTATGTTTTGGATCTCGCTAGGAGTTGCAGGTATAGCAATCCCTCTGGGAACTAGGAAATTCCTAGCATAACCGTCGGGAACATCTTTGATATCTCCGACTACGTGATTTTCAATGTTTTGAGTAAATATAACTTTCATAGTTTAGGTTTTATTAATTTATTATAACAGTTTTGCTGGACACTACGCAAACGAGAAATTTAAATCTTCCCCTTTATATACTCCAACGCCTTATCCAACTGTGGATCGCGGTTAGCGTTGAAGTCTTCGTCTGACATCTTTACTTCGATATCCGGGTTTAGCCCTTCTTTGTCTATCGACCTGCCTTTTGGCGTGAACCAGTGGGCTACAGTGATTCGCAGAGTTGTACCTTGCCCGGTATCTTCTATCTCTTGCACGCTCCCTTTCCCGAATGTTTTCACACCGATAAGCGCCCCTCTGCCATGGTCTTGAAGGGCTCCTGCCACTATTTCAGATGCGGAAGCAGAGCCTTCATTTACAAGTACGGCCACCGGAACTTTTGTGTCGGTATACCTACCCTTTCCGCTGGCGGAGAACTTGTGTTCGTCACTCCCGTCGGTTCTTTTTTCTATAACCACCACCCCGCTTTTTAAAAACTCACTCGAAACATCTATGGAAGAGTCCAAGAATCCGCCGGGATTATTTCGAAGATCCAGAACTATTCCTTTTACTCCCTTTGATATAAGCTCGCTCTTGGCTTCGCGCAGTTTTTGAGCCGTATCTTCGTCAAATCTCGATATTTCGATATATCCGATATCCCCGTTTTTGACCTCCCATTTTACGCTCTCGATAGTTATCTTTGCTCTTACTATCTCAAAAATTTCTTCTTTACCACTACGGACGATTGCGAGTTTTACCTTTGTCCCTTCTGCTCCCCTTATCTTCATTACGGCTTCGTTCAAGCTCATATTGAGCGTATCTTCTTCATCTATTTTTGTGATGACGTCACCGGTTCTAAGACCCGCTTTTTCTGCCGGAGACCCTTTTATCGGAGTTATAACGGAGAGCAGATTATTTTTTATTCCAACTTCTGCTCCTATCCCTGATATCGATCCTGAAAGTTCTTGTTCAAATTGTTTTGCCTCATCGGGATCCATAAATACGGTATATGGATTGTCGAGTGAATCCACCATCCCCTTTATAGCACCATAGAGAAGTTTTTGGGGATCGATAGGACCATCATACTTACTATTTACCAGATCCCATGTTTTCCAAAATATCGAAAAATCTACATTTGAGTTACTGTCCTTATTTAAAATCTGGGGTGTAAAACCCTTACTTTTGATCTCCTGATCAAAATGACCAAAATACCAGCCGGACATAAAAGCTAGCATTATAAAAACACCTATGAGTACTTTTTTTGTCCTTTGCTCGCTTTGGGCAGGCGGTTTTACCGGCGGTAGATTTTTGTTATTCATAATACATATTGTATCTGAATAACGGTAAGGAGGTCAATTGGTAAAGCAACGAATAGTGAAAATCCCAAATAACAAGATCCAAATCCCAAATACCTGCCCGAATCGGTCGAGGCGGGAATTTCAAAAACCAAATTCAAATTTCGAAAATTATGATTTGGTGTTTATTTGTTATTTGAAGCTTGTATTTTGGAATTTAGTAAACCTCCGGTTTACTGCATATGTGCATATAGGGTTTGTAGTCCGTTTCCGTGGTTCATGATGATATAGTGGCCAAATGTTGCGCCATTGTAGCCGTTGAATATGATAGTACCGTCTGCGGCAGCTCGCACGGGCGCGCCGAAGTATTGGCTCATATCTATCCCACCCGGCCAGCCAACTCCTCTGTGGGAGAATTCACCCCAGTACCCTTGAGTAACAGTAGGGTTTGAGAGCGGCCATGAAAGCGTGCCGTTATTCAGATAGGGCATAGGATCGATGTCTTGAGATCCTCTGTATAGACCAAAGTGGAGGTGAGAGCCGAATGAATATCCGGAATTCCCTTGAGAACCGATAACTTGGCCTCGTTTTACGTTGCCATAAGCCGGGCCGGAATTTCCTCCAGACGGTGCTCTCTGGGCAGCCAAGATATTATTTATCTCACCCTGGACTGATGCAAACGCTGCT
>PFMH01000095.1 GCA_002785325.1 bacterium (Candidatus Howlettbacteria) CG_4_10_14_0_8_um_filter_40_9
CTTACCGTGGTCAACGTGTCCGATAGTTCCCACATTTAAGTGAGGTTTATTTCTTTTAAATTTTTCTGCCATCTTTCCTCCGATAATCCCTGAATTAGTTCAAGAGATTTTTTTAATTAATTTTTTTAATGTTTACGAATTTCTCCTACGAATTTACAAATCATTACTAATGTACAAATATTTTTTAGTTTGTTTTATGATATCCGTAAATTTGTAAAGATTAGTATATTTGCAGTGTAAAATTACGACTAAAACATTTTACCAATAATCCTAGTAATTGTAAAGTACAAAATAATAGCCCCCGAGTAAAGGTGGTTTAGATGCAGACTTATTCCACTTACCCAAGTCTATATGAATATTACAACTGATACAAGATATTCTATGCTCCCTGTCTTTTGGTTATAAGCTCTTGGGCAACGTTGCTCGGTACCGCCTCATAATGATCAAACTCCATAACATATGAGGCTCTTCCCTGGGTCATAGACCGAACCGTAGTTGCATAACCAAACATCTCTCCAAGAGGAACATGCGCGTCTACAACTTTTGCATTTGCCCTATCTTCCATCTTCTGGATCCTCCCCCTCTTTGAGTTAATATCTCCCATCACATCTCCCATAAATTCCTCTGGGGTTACGACTTCTACTTTCATGATCGGTTCTAGTATGTCCGGGCTTGCCTGTTTTACCCCTGCCTGAAGCGCCATAGATCCGGCTATCTTAAATGCCATCTCAGATGAGTCAACTTCATGAAATGATCCGTCGTACAATGTAACTTTTACATCCACTACCGGGTAACCGGCCACAACTCCGCTCGCCATAGCTTCCTTAATCCCCTGTTCAACCGGATTGATATATTCTTTTGGAATTTTTCCGCCCACGATCTTATTTTCAAACACAAACCCAGTACCGGTTTCTCCCGGTTCTAGCTTCAGCCAAACATGACCATATTGTCCCCTACCACCTGTTTGCTTAATAAATTTGCCTTCTGCTTCTACTGTTTTAGTAATGGTTTCTTTGTAAGCTACCTGCGGTTTACCAATATTAGCTTCCACCTTAAATTCTCTTTTCATCCTATCTACCAAAACATCAAGATGAAGCTCTCCCATACCAGATATCAAGGTTTGCATAGTCTCATCATCGGTTTTGATCCTAAATGTTGGATCTTCCTCGGCCAATCTCGAAAGCGCAACACCCATCTTTTCCTGATCTGCTTTTGTCTTTGGCTCAATAGCAACAGAAATAACCGGTTCAGGGAAAACAATGTTTTCCAAAATGATGGGATGGGACGGATCACATAGGGTGTCCCCCGTTGTGGTGTTTTTTAGTCCGACTGCTGCTGCGATATTCCCTGCGCCTACATCTTTTATCTCTTCTCTGTGGTTCGAGTGCATCTGCAAGATTCTCCCTATTCTCTCCTTTTGACCCGTTCTGGTGTTCAAGATATAAGAACCGGACTCTAGTGTTCCAGAATAAACTCTAAAGAATGCTAGTTTCCCGACAAACGGGTCTGTTGCTATTTTAAATGCGAGAGCAGCAAAAGGTTCTTTCGGATCCGCTTTTCTCTCTAGCTCTTCATCTGTTTTTGGATCAGTCCCTGTAACGGGTGGTACATCCAAAGGAGTTGGAAGGTAATCGACTACAAGATCCAGCATTTTTTCAACAATAACCCCTCTGCCGTCTCCGCCGGATACGGGGTAGAAATCACCTTTTAGAACTGATTTTCGGATAGCTGTTCTAAACTCTTCTTCTGATATTTCCTCACCAGCCAGATATTTTTCCATAAGAGCATCGTCTATCTCAACTACTTTTTCTAAAAGTTTCTCTCTATACGTATCTAGCTTTTCTTTCATATCAGCAGGAGCCTCACCTTCTGTTAAGACCTTGTCTTTGTAATCTTTATAGGTATAGGCTTTCATGTTTACCAAGTCAACAAGCCCGTTTATTTCTTGTTCAAAGCCGATAGGGATATGGACAGGAAATGCATTTTTACTGAGACGTTCATGTATAGAATCTAAAGATTTATAAAAATCTCCTCCGGTTTGATTGATCTTATTTATAAAACAAATCCTTGGAACATTGTATTTATCCGCTTGACGCCATACTGTTTCAGACTGAGGCTCTACTCCCATCTTTCCATCAAATATTACACAAGCACCATCCAAAACTCGAAGAGATCTCTCTACTTCTACTGTAAAGTCTACGTGTCCAGGCGTATCTATGATATTTATCCTTGTGTCTCTCCAGAAACAAGTAGTAGCTGCAGAGGTTATGGTTATACCTCTTTCTCTCTCTTGCTCCATCCAGTCCATAGTCGCTTCCCCCTGATGAACTTCGCCGATCTTGTGGCTTTTCCCTGTAATATACAAAACACCCTCGGTAACCGTAGTTTTCCCAGCGTCTATATGAGCTATAATCCCAATGTTTCTTATGTTATCTAAGGTGTAATCTTTCATAATAATTTTTCCTACAGGCAAGTTAACCACCGCAAATTGCTAGTAGTCTGAATATGCCTAGTACCTCGCAAAATGAGCGAAAGCTCTGTTAGCTTCTGCCATCTTGTGAACGTCTTCTTTTTTCTTGAAGGCTGATCCTGCTTGATTATATGCGTCTACGATCTCATTTGCCAAACAGACATCAAAAGAAGTTCCTTTTCTCGCTCGTGCAGCATCTCTAAGCCAACTCATAGGAAGATGCCTCTTCCTTCGGCCTTTTACCTCTATCGGCACCTGATAAGTAGCTCCGCCTATCCTTCGTGATTTAACCTCCAAGATAGGGGTGATATTTTTGAGCGCCTGTTCGAAAACTTCTATGCCGTCTTTTTTTGTCTTTTCGGCTACGATATCCAAAGCGCCGTAGATAAGTTTTGTAGCAACTGCCTTTTTACCGTCTAGCATTATCTTATTTACGAATTGAGAAACCAAGATGCTGTTATGTTTTGCATCCGGCTTTATAACTCTTCTTTCTACTTTTCGTTTGTCTCTTGGCATCGTTTAGTATTTAGTGGTTAGTAATTAGTTGTTAGCATTTTATTTGTTTTTTTGGATTTAGAATTTGGGATTTGTTTAGAAATTAGAAATTTGGATTTAGAAATTCTAAAAAATCTTAGGATTTTTTAGCCCCATATTTGCTTCTTCCTCTTTTCCGGTCCTTTACTCCATCGGAG
>PFMH01000052.1 GCA_002785325.1 bacterium (Candidatus Howlettbacteria) CG_4_10_14_0_8_um_filter_40_9
GCCGATCTCGTAACCGAGATGAAAAAAATCAAACATTATTACGATAAGGGGCAAAAAGCAAGAAAGGGAATAGAGTTATGAACACAAAATATCTGAATATAAAAAAATATGGTATCCATTATCTCCTTGTTATTTTGCTTGCTTCATTTGCTTTTATTGCATCACAAAAAGACAGCGTTTTAGAAGCTCGCGCAACGGATCAACAGTCGAAATACGAAAAAATTACGGAAGTGCCCGCCGCGAATCCTCCGGTAACAGCGCCATACATTTTTAGTTCTGACTTCGGAGTTGGCGCCAGAGGCGGGCAGGTAAGTGAACTTCAAAAAAGATTGAAAATAAGAACAAGCGGAACATTTGACGCGGAAACTCTCAATGCTGTTTTAGATCTTCAGTTAAAAACAGGGCTTATAAGTTCGAAGACCGAGTACGGCGCCGGTTATATAGGTAGAAGAACGAGAGATTTTTTAAACACGGGCAGAGTTACGCGATTTATAAAAATAATAACAAACCAGACAACTTCTTCTCAGCCGTCCGTACAACCGCCAGTGGTAACCGAAGATCAGAGTCCGGTTCAGTCTCCAGTGCAAACTCCGGTTGTCAAAAAAGACACCGTTCAAATTACTATTGATGGAGTTGGGACTTTCAATATAGAGTTTAAAAATGGCGATAGCGCCTTTGATATTTTAAAGAGAGCTTCGGTAGAGAACGGTTTTATTCTCGATTATGAATCTTATTCATGGGGAGTAATGGTAACGAGGATTGGAAATAAAGATGCCCAAGGGACATATTACTGGGCATTTTATTATAATGGTGCTTATGCACAAGTCGGTGCTAGCGATCAGCAAGTATTAAAAAATGATATAACGGAATGGAGGTATGAGTCATGGGAATAAAAATGGAAAAAATTATCGAAAAAGTAAATGAAAATCAGATTGCGATATTTCTTGTATTTATTGCGATAGTAACGAGGTTTTTACCGCATCCGGCAAACTTTACCGCTATAGGAGCAGCGGCCATTTTTTCTGGAACATATTTAAAAAGAAACCAAGCCTTATTGGTTCCGCTAGCCGCGATGGTAGCTTCGGACCTTTTCATCGGTATGCACAATCTTGTCTTTTTTACTTGGGGGAGCTTCGTTCTTATGGGTCTTATCGGTCTTTGGGTTAGGAAAAATAAAAATGTAGCAAATGTTGTCTTGGGTACATTGACAGGCTCATTTCTTTTCTTCTTTATCACAAATACGGCTGTGTGGGCTTTTACACCGCTTTATACGAAAAATTTCCAAGGACTTATGCAGAGCTATGTTATGGCGATACCGTTTTTTAAGAATTCACTTGCCGGAGACTTTTTCTATGCCGGAGTCTTATTCGGAGCATATGAGGGGGCGAAATATATGATCTCAAAGATGAATTCGTCGATCGAGGCGAACGATATTTCATATCAAAAGAACTAAATGACATAAAAGGGATTTTTGAGGGGTATGTGAAGAAGGTAGATATTAGAAAAATCTGTGATTAAATAAATGGCAAACAATTGCATTATAGTGTCATTCCGACCCGTGCGGAGGAATCCCCTTTATGAAAGATTATTATATATACATTATGGCTAGTGAAAGCGGAACCTTGTATATTGGAGTTACAAACGATATTGTAAGAAGAGCTTTTGAACACAAAGAAGGTCTGATCGTAGGATTCACTAAAAAGTACGGTTGTAATAAATTGGTTTATTATGAAGCTACAAGCGATATTGAATCTGCAATTGTTAGAGAAAAACAATTAAAGAACTGGAATCGAAACAAAAAGGAAGCATTGATTAGGAGTATAAATATCAATTGGATGGACTTAGGTAAGGATCTAATATAAGAGAAAGAGATTCCTCCGCACGGGTCGGAATGACAGACGGAGAGGGGGCTATCGTCGGTACTCATTTTTAAGTATATTTACTGTTCCTTGTGAACTGCTATAATGATTATATGAAAGTATTAGTTTTTACAAAAGGCGATGGACCTGAGATGCGAGATGCTTTGGATCTCGGCAAAGAACTAGAGGATGAAAAAGTCGAGGTAGAATATCTCGATACAGAGGAGCCGGAAGGCGTTTCAAGCGTTGAGCTTTACGACATCTACTCGACTCCCAGCTTTGTCATAACTCGAGACGACGGCTCGATAGTAAACGTATGGAGAGGAACCATACCGCCGAGGAGCGATATTTTTCATGATGCGATGGGATAAATAGAAATATCCAATATTCAATTTACAATTTCCAATGAGATAAAAAAACAGTTTTGATTTGTTATATTTGCTTGCCCGCTTCGAAGCTGTTAGCGTAGACGGATATGATTTGTAACAATTAATTTGTAGATACATAAAGTATGAATCAAGTACTTTTAAGAAATTTCGTGAATCTTTTTTTCAACGCCCTTTATCTTTTGATATTTGTGAGGGTTGTCATGAGCTGGATCCCGAATCTGCAATCCGGTAAATTTGCCGAATTTGTTTTGGAAATTACAGACCCCGTTCTTAAACCTATCCAAAAGATTATTCCCAATCTCGGAGGTATCGACATCTCTCCGATCGTTGCTTTTTTCCTTTTACAACTCTTGCAGGGATTTGTAAATAGCTATCTCTAATGAAAATCAAGGTTAAAGTTATAACAAAATCGAGCGAGAATAAGGTCGAGTATGATAAGGAAAATGATCTCTACAAAGTGAAAGTGACCGTGGTTCCTGAAAAGGGGAAAGCGAATGAAAAAGTTGTAAAGCTTTTAGCAGATTATTTTAATACTAGTAAAAGTAACGTAATCATCATTTCTGGACAAAGTTCTAGTGTGAAGGTTTTTGAGATCAATTAGGAGTGAAAAAAATATTAGTATTATTTAACAACGATAATTTAAAATATTTATGTTAGGATAAAGTTTATCCGGAATTAGTAAGCACTTACCACTATTTTAGGAGGAACATGATGGATCATCCAGAAGAGACAGTGAGGAAGACGACTCTTAATGAAAGGATTGTGAGTTATTGCAAAGAAGGGTTGCCCGAAACGCTTCAAGAATTCTATATATGTTTGGCTTCGGAGGTGATCGTCTATAAGCCGATAATCCTTAAGTCTATAGTAGACAAGGTGGAAGCCTTACTTTACATAAAAAGTGAAGGGGCTAAGCTTAAGGTGAACGGCGATTCTTTGAAGTTAATTTCTCACGGGAGGATGAAATTATATTTATCCGAACGTGACGAAAACGATGTCGAGGCGAGGGTTATCTTCGACATTCTGGATGCCTTCTGGCACCAAAGTAAAGATAAGAAAGTAACTCCAAAAGTAACACTCGAGGAGTAAAGCACTTGCTCCTAAGCTCTTAACGCGCAGGCGATCCGTAAAACTACTTCAAATGTCTTCCCCGAAGTATTTTACTGATTTTCCTGCGCGTTTTCGTTTTATAATCTTCCTTTCAAAACTGATCTTTTTCCGCTATAATTTCAGATATGTTTAAGAAAATAAATCAAAAACAAAATTTTCCAGAATTAGAAAAAAACATTCTAAAATTCTGGAAAAATAAGAATATTTTTAAAAAATCGGTTGAGGCGAGACCCCTAGATAACACATTTTCATTTTACGATGGCCCTCCTTTTGCGACTGGTACTGCTCACTATGGACATCTGCTAGCTGGGACGATGAAGGACGTGATTCCCAGATTTAAAACTATGCAGGGGTATCGTGTGGAGCGTGTCTGGGGTTGGGATACCCACGGACTACCGATCGAGAACATCGTGGAGCAAGAACTTGATTTCAAATCAAAAACTCAGATAAAAGAGTACGGCATAGACAAATTCAACGAAAAGTGCGAAACAAAAGTTCTTGGATATGCTGAAGAGTGGAAAAAAATAGTTGAGATGACCGGACGTTGGGTTGATATGGAAAACGCTTATCTTACCATGGATAAAGAATATATGGAGTCTGTCTGGTGGGTATTTAAATCTCTTTGGGATAAAAAGCTGATCTATGAGGGTCACAAAGTGATGCCTTACTGCCCTCGTTGCGCCACTTCGCTTTCAAACTTTGAGCTCGGGCTTGGGTATAAAGATAAGCGAGACAAAGCGATCACGGTCAAGTTTGAGCTTGAGGAAGAACAGGGAACTTATGTCTTGGCTTGGACAACGACGCCTTGGACATTGCCGGGAAATTTGGCGTTGGCCGTGAATTCAAAGATTGATTATGTAAAAGTTAAAAAAGATAATGAATTCTATATATTAGCAAAAGATAGATTGGCAGATTATGCGGAAGAATTAGGAAGTGATACTGAAGAAGAGATAAAAGGAAAAGCCCTCATAGGGAAAAAATACAAACCTATTTTTAATTTTTATCAGCCCAAGGCTGATCCGCCTCGGGCGGATAAAAATCCAAAGAAAGCCTTTGAGATAGTCTCCGGCGATTTTGTTTCTACAGAAAGCGGAACAGGGGTAGTCCATATCGCGCCGGCTTTTGGCGAAAACGACTATCTCGTAGCAAAGGAGAATGGGATAGACTTTTTTATGCCAGTAGACGATCTAGGTAATTTTGATGTTGATGTCCCTGACTATGCTGGGAAAAGCGTTATCGAGCTTGAGACGAACGAGCAGATCATAAAAGATCTCGAAAAAGAGGGGAAAGTTGTCAAGGGAGAGAACCTTGTCCATTCATATCCTCATTGTTGGCGTTGCGATACGCCGCTTATATATCGAGCAGTAACAAGCTTCTTCGTCGACGTGAAAAAAAATCGAGATCGAATTTTAAATAATAATAAGAAGATACATTGGGTTCCGGAGAATATCGGGAAAGGAAGATTCCAAAACATGTTAGAAGGCGCTCCGGACTGGAATATCTCCCGTCAGCGGTTTTGGGGCACGCCGCTTCCCGTCTGGAAATGTGAGAAGTGTGACAAGGCTCAAGTATTTGGCAGTATCGCGGAGCTGGAAGAAAACCTTGGAAATAAAAAAGTGACTAATCTGCATCTCCATAAGATTCAGGATCTTGAGATATCCTGTGATTGCGGAGGAAAGGCTAGACTATTGGGTGACGTACTCGACTGTTGGTTTGAGTCCGGATCCATGCCTTATGCGTCTATACATTACCCATTTGAAAACAAAGAAAAATTTGAGCGCGACTTCCCTGCTGACTTTATCGCCGAGGGGATAGACCAAACTCGCGGATGGTTCAACAGTTTGCTTATATTATCATCAAACATCTTTAGTAAGGAATCATTTCGAAACGTTATCGTAAATGGAACAGTATTGGCTGAAAATGGACAAAAGATGTCTAAACGGCTTAAAAATTATCCGGATCCTTTGGAGATGGTTCATAAGTTTGGTGCGGATGCGATGAGATTTTATCTCATGGATTCACCGGCAGTTCGGGCAGAGGACCTTCGTTTCAGTGAAAAAGGCGTCGACGAAGTCGTAAAAAAAATAGTCATAACTCTCTGGAACACATATTCATTTTTTGTGACTTATGCTAGCATAGATGAGTTCGAACCTAAAAAATCGATAGAAAAACCAAAGAACAAAATGGATCATTGGGTTCTGTCAGAATTGAATTCAACAGTTAAAAATGTTACAGAATCGCTTGAAAATTTTGAATTAAATGAAGCGACAAAAGAACTGGCTAGTTTCCTAGACAATCTTTCAAACTGGTATGTTCGAAGATCAAGGAGAAGATTCTGGAAAAGCGAGAATGATGCGGACAAGAATGAGGCGTATCAAACCCTTTATGACTGCTTGGTGACTTATTCAAAATTACTCGCGCCCTATATGCCGTTTGTGGCAGAGGAAATATATAAAAATCTGACCGGCGAAGAGTCCGTTCATCTATCTGACTGGCCAAAAATTAATGAAAAATTAATTGACGAAACAATTAATAAAAAAATGGCGAGGACAAGAGCGATCGTAAACTTTGGTCTTTCTGCCAGAAGCAAACAAAATATCAAAGTTAGACAGCCGTTATCAAAGATTATTATTTTTTCGGATGATGATATCAAACTTGATGAGGATCTTATCCAAGCCGTGAAAGATGAGCTGAATGTAAAAGAGATCGAGTTTAAGAAAGACGATCCGAATATTGTTGAAAAGATCGTGAAGCTGGACTTTACGGTGGCTGGACCGAAGTATGGACCGAGGGTCAAAGAGATCGGGAAAGCGGTGATTGAAGGAAAATATGAGATTACCGAGAATGGAGTAAAGGTAGGAAAAGATTTGATATCCTATGAGGAAGTCCTTGTAAATTTCAAGTCAAAGTCAGAAGAGTATATAGTCGAAGGTGATGGCTTGGTTCTTGTCGCGCTGGATATAAACATCACAGAAGAGCTAAAGCAGGAGGGGATTGCTCGGGATGTAGTCCGTATCGTTCAGGATCTTAGAAAAAAGGCTGATCTAGATGTGTCTGATAGGATAAACATCAGTCTGGGCACAGATTCGGAAATATTGAAAAAAGTTTTTGAAAAATATGACGCCTATATCCGAAAAGAAACATTGGCGGAAAAGATCGATCTCGGAAAAACAGACGGGGAAGAGGTTGAAATAGAGAAAGAAACAGCTACAATAAAGGTCGAGAAAGTCTAATATTTCTGCTAAGGGACGGACCCTTAGCAAGAGTTGCTCATATAGTTTGATTAATTTATGCTCAAATTTAAATTCTTAAAAAATTTTGACTGGATATTGTTCGTAGCAACAGTGCTTCTCCTGGCGATGGGAGTATCGGTTTTGTATAGTACCACTCTAAACATGATAGGGGGCTCCGGTGAAGCGATAAAACAGCTTATATACGCCTCGATAGGGTTAGTTACTTTCTTTATCGCATCCACTTTTGACTATCGTCTTCTCAAAGGCTATACTCCCTTTTTATATCTGATCATCTTGGGAGCTCTCGTTATACTATTTTTTGTCGGTAAGACCGCTATGGGAGCTACTCGTTGGATCGATCTTGGCTTCTTTCAGTTGCAGCCGTCTGAGATCGCAAAGATTTTTATGATTATCATAATGGCAAAGTATTTTGCGGTTCATCATGAATCGATGAATAAGTTTAAACACATACTTCGTTCTTTTATCTTTATATTGATCCCTGTTCTTTTGGTAGCAGCCCAGCCAGATCTCGGAACTTCTATAGTTTTTATAGTTATATGGTTATCTATGGTATTAGTTTCAAATATAAAAAAGATATATGTCTTAGGTATGGGCCTCGGAGGGCTTATGATTATACCGATAGCTTGGCAGTTTTTAGCCGACTATCAGAAACAAAGAATCCTTACTTTTATGGAACCTTCAAACGACCCAAAGGGTGCCGGTTGGAACGTTACTCAAGCGATGATCGCTATCGGTTCGGGAAGATTTTTTGGTCGAGGGCTCGGCCATGGTCCGCAATCGCAGCTCAACTTTATTCCTGAAAAGCACACCGATTTCATATTTGCGGCTATGGCAGAGGAGTTGGGATTCTTAGGGGTTATGGTATTTATGGGCTTATTTCTAGTTATTATTTTACGAGGCATAAGGGCGGCAGTGAATTCAAATGATCTTTTCGGGATGTATCTTGCGACGGGGATAACGGCGATGATCTTTTTCCATGTTTTCGTAAATATCGGTATGAATATCGGGATAATGCCGGTAACAGGTATCCCTCTACCGCTTACGAGTTACGGAGGGACATCTGTTATAGTTACTCTTGTTTCTATAGGGATATTGGAGAGTATTATCAGAAGGTATAAGAAGATAGATTTCTAGATCCTTTTTCCGCTTTTTGGCAGCAAAAAGCGGAGTAAAAACTGCCGACACGCTACAAAATTGGACTGGCACTAGTTACTCGCTCCATTCTCAAAAAATGAACTCATCATTTGTATTATAGGATTCAAACAACATTATTTTGAGATATTACGCTTGTAAAGTGTGTCTCAATTTTTCCGCTATTGTCGGAGGGAGATAAACACAAGACCTTATTTCTAATAGTAGATCAACAAAAGCATTGAATTAATTATAGATTTTTGTTATCCTAGAGTCTGTTGATATTGTTATCTGAATTTTAAAGATTAACCACAAAAAGATGGTCGAAGAGAAAAAACCCGCCTTGACCGATCAAGGCAGGGAAAAAATCAAAACACCTCTGAAAAAGATTAAGGTTGCGAAACCAAAAACTGTTAAGGCTGAGACAAAAAAAGAGGAAAAGAAAGTTGAGAAAAAAGTCGAGGCGCCAAAAGCCAAGGTTGTAAAATCAACTGATTTTGCTGTTATTCGAACTGGTGGCAAACAATACATCGTTCGAGCCGGCGAAAAGCACAAGTTTGAAAAACTTGAGGTTGAAGAGGGGAAGACTATAAAGTTTGATGATGTTCTTTTGGTAAAAAAGGGAGATAAGATAGATGTTGGTGCGCCAAGAGTCTCTGGAGCGGTCGTTGAAGCCACAGTGGTCTCACAAACAAAAGGCGACAAAATCATCGTTTTCAAATACAAAAAGCGAAAGAACTATAGAAAGAAAACCGGTCATCGGCAGAAACTTACAGAAGTGGAGATAGGGAAGATCTAAAGCGCAAAACATTCGCTATAATACTAACGCAAAAACGTCACAGAAATGAGATGTTTTTTTGTGAGGTAAACATTCTGATATTCTTCCTCCTATGCTAAAGCTTCGGACGGACAAGTGCGAAAGTCAGAATGTTAAAAGTCATATGAACTTTCTTCCATAATTCGAATCTGATTCTGCTATAATATTCTTATGATAAGTGTTCAGACGGAAAAGATTGAGCTAGAAGATTATCGCGGTATCATAGACGATGAGCTTTTTGATGAGATCGAAGTACTCGCAAAAGAACTAAAAGGCATAAGAGTTTGTCATATAAACACGACCTCTTACGGTGGAGGCGTGGCAGAGATCCTGCATCAGGAAGTACCTTTGGCAAATAGTCTTGGGCTTAAGGTTGACTGGAAAACTATGAAGGGTTCATCGGAATTTTTTGAGGTTACAAAAAAGATCCACAATGCTCTTCAGGGAGCTGACATACATATATCCGAAAAGGAATGGCAGATTTATCGAAGTTGCAATATCGATGCGTCCAAAAAGATAAAGCCTAGCGATTACGATGTTTTTTTTATCCACGACCCGCAACCCGCGCTTATGTTAAATTGCTTAGCCAGAAATGGTGCAAAGTGGGTATGGCGCTGTCACTTGGATCTCTCTACTCCAAACGAAAAAGTACAAAAACAAATAGGTAATTTCTTGGAAAATTATAATGCCTACATCTTTACGATGAAACAGTATGTTTTTAAGAATATAAAAAGAGATGTTCATATCATTGCTCCTGCTATAGATCCTCTATGTGTTAAAAATAGGAGAATTTCAAAATCCGAAGCTAGAAGCGTAGTCGAGAGTTTTGGTATCGATGCAGATAAGCCTCTTGTCACGCAAGTTTCTCGGTTTGACCCGTGGAAAGACCCGAAAGGGGTTATAGACGCTTACAGAATCGCAAAAAGAGAGATTCCAGGCCTTCAGCTTGCACTTGCGGCATCTATGGCCGATGACGATCCAGAAGGTGAGATAGTTCTAAAAGAAACGAGAGAATACGCCGGTGCCGACAAAGATATCTTTTTTTTAATAAATCTAAACAAAGACTATGGCGATGTGGCTATAAATGCCTTGCAAACATATTCGAATAGCATCATTCAAAAATCTATTCGTGAAGGGTTTGGACTGACTGTTGCTGAAGCGCTTTGGAAGAAGACGCCGGTTATCGGCGGAAATGTTGGAGGGATCCCCATGCAGATCGAAAACGGAGAAAGCGGATATCTGGTAAACACGTCGGAGGAATGCGCGGAAAAAATAGTATATCTTTTGGAGAATAAAGAATTCGCTAAAAAAATGGGCGAGTGCGGTCGAGAACACATTCGAAAAAAATTCCTTCTGCCTCGTCTTTTGAGAGACGAGATGAAGGTCATGGCAGAACTCTTAGTTGCAGAAAAAGTGTAGTCATCTTTTTGCTAAGGGTGGCACCCTTAGCAAGTTCTATTCCGAATAAAAACATTTACAAGCATAATAGTTTGCGGTAGTATCTTTTCATTGAATCGTACCTTGGACAACTAGCCACCTATATAGAAAGGTAGAAAGAAATGTTAATCTTCATGCCGACTCAGTGGTTTCGAAATTGCCAACTTGCTTACGAGGGGTGAAAATCTAGATCATATTCAGATATTAGGATCGCTCTTCATAGATCATTACGACCCTCGTTTAAAGAACGTTTCCCTAGTTATGGGGACGTGGGTGTCTGAAAGCATCTGGGTTGTCTGCGCTTCATCCCACGAAGTTGCGCATGCTATACAGTTCAGGTCAGCAATAGCGGTTCTAATGCAGAAGTCTTTATGGGTAATCGGCCTTATATCTTATGCCACCCAAAAGACAATGTGTTTTAGAAAGAGGCTTATCCCTGTTGTATTTCTGGGCGCTATTGCCGGGTTTACTCCTTTTGTTGCTTTGGGCATGTTCTGGTCACTCATACCGCTCGGTATGCTCGCCTCTATGGCAATCGAAGTGGTTATAGAAATATGGGCAAGGAGTATTGCTCCTGGACTGCTTCAGCAGTATGACTTAGTTTATTTCGATGAAGAGCAGGGGATAAGAGAACTGACTTTGTCGTGGGTAAAGACGAGGATTTTTTTTGCTGATCTGTTCGATACTATCATGGATGAGATGATGGAAAGATCCATTGTTACTTTACTCTATCTTCTGGGAAAAAAGATAAACAGAAGCGACCGTAAATAACGAAAAGGGGTGAGAAGAGGAGGTGTATTATGACCTGTGATGTTGATACTTTTGGTCCCGAGGAGGAAGCACTCAAAAGGATTCAAAAAGATATAGCCGCTGAAGATGGTGGCGAAGATTCCTTGATAGAGCCTTGAGAGATGTCCATTTCGGGCGATTGACTATTTCTTCCTTTTGCTGCTCATTATCACCCGCGGTATTTCTACCTGTCGCCAGACAGGAGACCGCGGGGTTTTTTCTTTTGCTCAAAAAAAGTTTTATGGTAGAATGCATTAGAGATTAGAGATTAGAGATTAGAGATTAGAGATTAGATTTCTAACCTCTAGCTTCTAAATTCTAACCACTACTTTATGTCCACTATAGCTATCACAAACCAAAAAGGCGGGGTGGGGAAAACCACGACCGCTATAAATCTGTCGACTTATCTTGCCGATCTCGGGAAGAAAATTTTGCTTGTCGATCTTGATCCGCAAGGGAATTCGACCAGCGGACTCGGCATCGACAAGGAGCAGATCGAAAGTTGTCTCTATGACATTCTGATAGACGGGAAACATATCGATGAGATAAAGGTTGCGAGTAAGATACCAAATCTCGATGTCGTGCCGGCGAGTGTTGTTCTCGCAGCCGCAGAGGTGGAGCTGGTCCAGGAGCTGTCGCGAGAGACCAAGCTCAAGGCAGCGCTTGAAAAAGCAAAAGATGATTATGACTTTATCATTATTGACTGTCCTCCAAGCTTGGGCCTTCTCACTATAAATGGTCTTGTGGCGGCGGATCATATCATCATTCCTTCCCAATCAGAATTTTTCTCTCTTGAAGGTTTGGCGCAGCTTTTACACAATGTGCAGAGGGTGAGAACATATCTAAATCCAAACTTAAATTTGCTTGGAGTGGTGATCACGATGTATGATAAAAGAACGCTTCTTTCCAAGCAGGTAGAGGAAGAGCTAAACAAGCATTTCCCGGGAAAGGTTTTCGAAGCGATAATTCCGAGAAGTGTCAGGCTTGCAGAAGCGCCAAGTCACGGGAAAAGCATTCTCGAATATGACAGCATGAGTCGCGGGGCGGAGGCTTATAAAAAATTAGCAGAGGAGATCATAGAAAAATGTCAACAAACCAAAGAGGTCTAGGACGCGGGCTTGACTCACTGATACCGATCGGGAAAGATGAGCCGAGAGTCGCCGATGGTCCGACAAATGAACTGAAAATTTCACTTATTGTTCCAAACCCTCATCAGCCGAGGTGTAATTTTGATGAAGAGATGCTTAAAGAGCTGGCTGACTCTATCCGCGAGCATGGAGTGATTCAACCACTTATAGTTTCAAAAGAAGGCAAGGAATTTATTCTGATCGCCGGAGAGAGACGGCTTCGGGCGGCAAAACTTGCCGGTCTCGAAAGCGTGCCGGTGATTCTCCGCTCGACTAAGGAACAGCAAAAAGTAGAGCTTGCCTTGATCGAAAACCTACAGAGAGAAGACCTCAATGTTTTAGAGGAGGCATCGTCTTATAAGAAACTGATCGATGATTTCAGCCTTACTCAAGAAGATGTTTCGAAAAGAGTCGGAAAGTCGAGGAGCGCTGTCGCAAACGCCTTGCGTCTTTTATCACTGCCGGTTGAGGTAAAAAGAGGGCTTCGTGAAGGGCTCATCACCGAAGGACATGCAAGAGTGATCTTGTCTCTTCCAACGCTTGAGCAGCAGATATCTTTTTATAACCAGATAATTTCCGGAAAGCTCAATGTTCGGCAGGCGGAGGCGAAGATCAAGTCCGGTATAAGTATTGAGAAAAGAGAATTGAGTATTGAGCTAAGAGATATTCAGGAAGGACTGACCAAAACCCTTGGGTCTAAGGTTACGATTCAGAAAAAAGGAAACGGTGGAAAGATAATCATCGAGTACTATAGCGACGAAGAGTTAGAGGAGATCGTTAAAAAAATTTCCAATTAACAATTTCCAATATCCAACAGGATTTAAAAGTTCTAAATAACAAATATAATTTAATTGCTAATTGCTTTGAATTACGAAATGCCTCCAGTCCTCATAATGGTGTAGAATATATATAAGAAAGGAATTCCACACCATTATGAAAACTGCAATTAAATTATACAGCAGAATTCGTAAGATGGTAAGTTTCTTTGTTAAGCGATTGAAACTTGATAGGTTTAGAAAAGTGAAAGGTCGAAAGTTAGCATTGTCTTTAGAAGGTATTGTTTCTCTAGGACTGTTTAAACAAAGAAATAATATTGCAACCAAGAAAGCATTGTATGAAATATTTGAACCAAAATGTTCCTACAAAACGATGGTAGTAACTATGAACCGTTTCTGCGTTTTGGGGCTTCTCATACTAATCAATCTTCTAAAGAATAACAGGGATAATCAACATATCATAAAGCATATAGACTCTACAGATATCCCCGTATGTCTCTTCAAGAACGCTAATGCTCACAAGACGATGAGAGGGTTATCCAGCTTCGGCAGGAATTCTAAAGGTACGTTTTTTGGCTTAAAGATGCACATAATATCTGATCTAAAGAGACAGATATTGGCGATAAAGTTTACTCCCGCCAATACGGATGACAGAGCGGTTGTTATAGGCCTAGCCAAAGATATGGAAGGAATATTTGTTGCTGATGCCGGATACATATCAGAAAAGTTGGGCAAGCAATTTTACAGAAGATTTAAAAGAATCCTTGTTGCAAAACCAAGAGCAAACATGAAAAAGATAATGACCAAATTTGAGGAAAATCTATATAGAACAAGGATGCTTATAGAGATTAACTTCAGAAACCTCAAAATGTTTTACGGTCTAGTAACTTCACTCCCCCGATCGATAGACGGATATCTTGCTAACTATATCTACAGTCTATTAGCTTATCAAATCGCTTAAACAATACCTGAAAAAACTAAAAACTTACAATCTTAATACTTCTTACCAGCTAAATAGAGATAATTTAGGTCTTTTTAAACTGTT
>PFMH01000047.1 GCA_002785325.1 bacterium (Candidatus Howlettbacteria) CG_4_10_14_0_8_um_filter_40_9
GAAATGTTCAAAAAACAGCTTGATCAAGGTCAGGCAGGAGATAATGCAGGTATCTTACTTCGAGGAATCGAAAAGACAGATATCGAAAGAGGACAAGTTATCGCAAAGCCGGGTTCGATAACACCTCACACAGAGTTTGATGCTGAAGTCTACATCCTTACAAAAGAAGAAGGCGGACGACACACACCATTTACCAAAGGATACAAACCTCAGTTCTACATCCGAACTACAGACGTTACAGGTGAAGTAGAGTTCGAAGGCGAGATGGTAATGCCTGGCGATACTTCAAACCTTAAAGTAAAACTCATTTCTCCGATCGCTCTAGAAGAAGGTATGAGATTCGCGATAAGAGAAGGCGGACGAACTGTTGGAGCAGGAGTTGTAACAAAGATTGTGAAATAGTTACTAAGTTGATAAGTTGCTAGAGTTGATAAGGATTAATAAATAATAAACAATAAATCAAGTCCAGATTTCCAAATGAGATTGGGGCGGGTAAAGAACTTAAAATGGCAGAAAAAAACGAGACTAGCGACAAACCGAGGATAAGGATACGGCTCAGGGCTTATGATAATAAGATCATAGACCAATCTTCAAAACAGATTATCGAAACTGTTGAAAGGACTGGAGCCATAACAGCCGGACCTATCCCTCTACCGACCGAGAGAAAGCCGATAACCGTCTTAAAGGCTTCAAACATCGATAAAAATGCTAGAGAGCAGTTTGAGATGAGAGTTCATAAACGCCTTATAGACATTCTCGAGCCGACTCCGAAGACGGTCGACAGTCTCACTAACATTTCTTTGCCAGCCGGTGTAGACATCGAAGTAAAGATGGGGTAAACGATTCTTCGAAATATAAAAAGAACTGTTCTTAACGAGCAGTTCTTTTTGATTTGTGAATCACAGATCGTGAATTGAATAATCCTTTTGTCATTCTGGCTTGCCTGCCCGTTCCGAAGCCTTTTGCGAAGGAGGGTCCAGAATCAAAATCTTTTTTCCACTTTTTGGCAGCAAAAACTGGAGGAAAAACTGCCGACTTTACAGATTCTCAAAATGTCACAATCTTCATTCACTCATGTATGAAAAATGACAACAAGCCGATTCCGGAAGTCATCTTTTCATACGTTCACTCATCTTCATCCTCTCTTTGCTCACCGATAGTCGGGATTCAAGAACAGACAAAGGTAAAAATATTGTTGTATTTTGGAGTATATTGTGCTAAGATATAGACATAAAAGGCCAGGGGTAAGGTACTATTTGAGTTATAAAGATCCACTTTATACCATAAGCGTCGAAACCTATTCCTTTAGCCCAAAGTATTATTAATATAGGAAGAAGTCAAGATGCAAGACAAAACACTAGTATGTTCTGACTGTGGGCAGGAATTTGCCTTCACAGTTAGAGAGCAAGAGTTTTATCAGGAAAAAGGTTTCGAGAACGAGCCAAAGAGATGTCCTGACTGCCGAAGAGCAAAGAAACAGGCAGGAAGACAACAGTTCGAGATTACCTGCGCTGATTGTGGTGAAAAAGCCACTGTTCCTTTCGAACCGAAAGGCGACGGACCGCTTTACTGCAGAGAGTGCTTCTCAAAGCACAGAGACGATGAAAAAGGCGGCTCTGAGGTTGCGGAGAAAGAAGCGGCTTAATAAAGCTAAAGTAATAAAAGAACGCCCTGAGAAATCAGGGCGTTCTTTTTTTAACTGATATAAAACTCTAGACATTGGGGATAAAATTTGCTAAAATTTACTAGTAATTTAGTTATTACAAAGAAATAAGGCAGATTCACGGTTAGATGTGAATAAGAACTGAGAAATTATTAAGTCTTACGGATCCTTTCACAAGGTCAGGACAAGTAAGATACTGATTGTTTGTCAGATAATATTTTGCTTAAAATTTGCAAGCAAATTGATCCCGAATGAAATCACGAATTTATTCACAAATTATCTCGAAAAGTATTCGGGAAAATTAGGATGATATTCGTAAGTAATTAGGGAGTAATTCCAAAGGAATTTTTATGAAAGCCATACTAGGGAAAAAAGTTGGAATGACGCACATCTTTGATGACAAAGGGAATATGATCCCTGTTACTGTCGTCGAGGCTGGGCCTTGTGTTGTGACTCAAGTAAAGACAGACGAGCATGAAGGTTACAATGCAGTTCAGATAGGATTTGGCGAAGCAAAGAATCTTAAAAAATCAATCCTCGGTCATTTGAAAAAGGCTGATACAAAGTCAAGCTTTTTAAGAGAACTTCGAACAGAAGAAACGTTGAAGGTCGGAGATAAGATAAAGGCAGATGTTTTCAGCGAAGGGGATAAGATCCAGGTTGAGGGAACTTCGAAAGGTAAAGGTTTTGCCGGAGTTATAAAAAGACACGGTTTTCACAGAGGGCCGACAAGCCACGGTTCGCATCACCACAGAGCGCCGGGGTCTATCGGATCGATGTTTCCGCAGCACGTTGTTAAAGGGACAAAACTTCCGGGTCGGATGGGGAATGACAAAGTAACGACTAGAGGATTAAGCATAGCGAGCGTCGATGCTGACAAAAACCTTTTGGCTATAAAAGGAGCGATCCCTGGACCAAAACGAGGCATAGTATTGATTAGGAGTTTAGATAAAAACAGTGAATTAAGCGAAATAAGGAGCGATGAGGAGTGAATTTAAAATTAAAATCTCAAAGTTAAAAATGACAATGCAAAATTTTAAACTGTAATTTTTATTTTTTAAATTTAAACTTTAAATTAAATTAGGTATAAAAAGGAATTTAATAAACAAATGAAAGTAAGTGTATACGACAAACAAGGGAAGAAGGTTAAAGACTTAGATATAAAGTCGGCTGTTTTGGATACGGAACCGAAACCTTTAGTTTTGAGAGAGGTTGTACTTTCTTTTTTAGCCGGGCAAAGAAATGCTCATGCAAAAACAAAGAAGAGAGGCGAAGTGTCTGGCGGAGGCAAAAAGCCTTGGAGACAAAAAGGAACAGGACGAGCTAGGACAGGATCCATCAGAAATCCGATCTGGATCGGCGGAGGAAATATCTTTGGACCGACTGGGATAGAAAATTTCAATAAGAAAGTAAATGTAAAAGTTAAGAAGCAGTCACTTTTTATGGCTCTTTCGAGTAAAAAAAGCGTAAACGGGATTATCGTTTTAGATAAGATTGATCTTAAGGCGCCAAAGACAAAAGAAGTCGCAAATATTTTTAAAAAATTACCGGTTGAAGGAAAAAAACTTGTTGTTTTACCTGAAAATTCAGAAATTCTAAGTAAATCTTTAAAGAACTTAGAAGACACAAAAGCCATTTCATTTAAAAGCTTGAATACATACGAAGTGCTGCGAGCAAGACAAGTTGTTTTTATAGGAGATGCATTGGAAAAAACTGTTGAATATTTTGGAAGCAAAGAAAAGAAGAAGGCAGAACCGAAACAGAAAGAGACAAAGCCGTCTACATCACCTAAAGCTAAGGAGTAAACATGATTTACGATATTTTGAGACAACCGGTTATATCAGAAAAGAGCTTTGCTAAGGCAGAGGAAGGCAAGTATGTCTTTTGGGTTTCGACTGATGCCAACAAGATAACCGTAAAAGAGGCAGTAGAAAAAGCTTTTAAAGTGGATGTCAGAAACGTAAATATCCTAAATCTAAAAGGAAAAGTAAAAAGTTTTGGGAGAAAAAGCGTTGGCAAGAGAAAAGACAGAAAGAAAGCTATAGTTACATTGAAAAAGGGACAAGAGATAAAGGAATTGAAAATAAGTTAGGGAAAAATATCCAATTAACAATATCCAATTTCCAATGAGGATTATAAGAAGATAGATTTAATAACCAAATAGCGAACAGCTAATAGCTAACAGCAAGATTATGGCAATCAAAGTTTACAAACCGACAACACCAGGAAGAAGAGGAATGACCTCGGATGCTTTTACTGATATCACAAAGAAAAAGCCCGAGAAAGCTTTGACTGTGACTTTGAAAAAAAAGGCTGGTAGAAATGCGCAAGGTAAGATAACGGTAAGGCATAGAGGCGGCGGTGCAAAAAGAAAATACAGGATTATAGAATTTGGCAGTATTGAAAATAAGAAAGCTATAGTGGAAGCTATCGAGTATGATCCAAACAGATCAGCAAGGATAGCCCTCATCAAGTTTGAAGATGGCAAAAAGGCATATATCATTGCACCGCAAGGGATGACTGTAGGGAAAAAGCTCGAGTTTGGGGCTGAAGCCGATGTAAAAACGGGGAACAGAATGCCACTTTCTAAGATACCGGTTGGTACTACTATCTACAATGTTGAGATTATACTAGGCAAAGGTGCCCAGCTCGCAAGGTCTGCGGGGACATCTGCCCAGCTAGTTGCACGCGAAGGCGCCTATGGACACGTAAAGCTTCCTTCAGGTGAAATAAGGTTGGTGGATGTTAGATGTTATGCTTCTGTAGGGGCTGTTTCAAATCCGGATCATTCCAACATCAAGATCGGAAAAGCCGGGAGAAAGAGACACATGGGTATACGACCTACCGTCACCGGTAAATCTATGAACCCGGTAGATCACCCGCATGGAGGAGGAGAAGGCCATCAGCCGATCGGAATGAAACATCCAAAAACTCCTTGGGGAGCAGCTGCTTTGGGACTTGTTACTCGAAAGAGAAACAAGCCTTCAAATAAATATATAGTAAGAAAGAGAAAGAAGAAGAGATAAAGGGTAATGTCTAATATCAAATTACTAATATCTAATGAAATCCCAAATGTCAATTCAAAGATAATTAGACATTTGACATTAAATAATTTGAAAATTGATTAGAAATTAGAAATTGTTAATTAGAAATTAAGGAAAAATTATGTCTAGATCATCAAAAAAAGGCCCATATGTAAATGAAAGACTTCTAAGCAAGATTATAAATCTTGCTGCGGGCGAAAAGAAAGTTATAAAGACTTGGGCTAGGAATTCGGATATTTCCCCGGAAATGGTCGGACATACTTTGGGCGTTCATAACGGCAAAGATTTTATTCAAGTTTTTATATCAGAAGAGATGGTCGGACATAAACTAGGAGAATTTTCTCCCACAAGGAAGTTCAGAGGACATGGTGGAAAGCTTGCAAAAGCACAAAAGAAATAACCCAATTAATAAAAGGTAAGTAAACATGGAAGTTAGAGCACAAATCAAATATATAAAGATATCTCCTCTAAAAGCCAGAACGGCTGTTGGAGTGATAAAAGGCAAAAATGCGATGTCAGCATATCAAATGCTAAAGCATATGCCGCAAAAGAGTGCGGGAGTTTTGGCTAAGGTACTTACCAGCGCCATGGCAAATGCTGAGAATAATCATAACCTTGATAGAGAAGCTTTGACTGTAAAAGAAGCCTATGTAGATAACGGACCGAGTTTTAAAAGGATTCAACCGAGGGCTCGAGGTTTAGCTTTTGGAATACTCCGAAAGACAAGTCACATAACGATCGTAGTTTCCGGTGAAAAAGAGTCTCGAAAGATAAAGAAAGCAGTACCGGTTGAGGAAGAAAAGAAGATAGAAACTCCGGTAGAGCAAAAAGCGCAAAAAGTTGAGACTCAGAAGGTAGCGGAAGTAAAGGAGAAAGAAGTTGTTACGGAAAAGGCAGAAACAGCAAAAGTAGAAGAAAAGAAAACATTGAAAGATTTGGCGAAAGATAGAGTAAAGAAAGAAACCGGAGAAAAGAAAACAGTCAAAGAAGAAGGATTCAAGGGAGATAAGAAGAGCTCCGATCATGAAAAAGGCGGATTCTGGAATAAATACTTCAGACGTAAAACAGGATAAATAAAAATTTCCAATTAACAATATCCAATAAAAATTATAAAAAATCTTATTTACTAATCACTAATCACTAACAACTAATATTATGGGACAAAAAGTAAATCCAATCAGTTTTAGACTTCAGTACAGTAAGAAATGGAAATCAATGTGGTTTGCAGGCAAGGAAGACTATGCCCGATTTCTTCATGAAGACCTGAAGTTAAGGGAAGCGGTCTTTAGTATCCTTGGACCAAAAGGAGGCATTGCTGACGTTCGTATAGAAAGAAGCGCAAATGAGATAAATATCTTCCTATCTACCTCTCGACCAGGAGTGATCATCGGCAGAGGCGGAACAGGAGCGGTAGACCTTAAGAAAAAGCTTCAAAAGTTTGCGACTGATAAGATCAAAGATATAAGTATTACTGAAGTAAAAAATCCTGAATTGAATGCTAGACTTATCGGCGACAATATCGTAGGTCAGTTAGAGAAAAGAATAGCTTTTAAGAGGGCGATGAGACAGTCAGTTGAAAGAGCTTTAAAAGCTGGGGCAAAAGGGATAAAGATCATGATTGCCGGCAGACTAAACGGAGCCGAGATCGCACGAAGAGAGTTTGTCTCAAGAGGAAAAATCCCTTTGCAGACGATAAAAGCAGACGTTGATTATGCTTATCTTAGAGCAAAAACAACTTACGGAATTTTGGGAGTTAAGGTTTGGGTATATAAAGGCCAGGATATAGATAGAACGGTAGAAGTAAAAAAGGCAGAAGATGATAGCATCGTTGGGGGAAAGAGGTAAACAATTTCCAATTAACAATATCCAATAACCAATTAGATAATTAGCCAAAACAGTCAGGGATTAGACATTTATACATTAGGATTTGATTAGAAATTAGTAATTAGATATTAGAAATTAAAACAAATATATGTTAATGCCAAAAAAGACAAAACATAGAAAGCAGATGAAAAACCCTCAGTATGGAAATGATACTAGGGGGACCGATATTGCTTTTGGCAAATATGCGATAAAGTCTTTGGAAGCGTCATGGATAACTTCGAGGCAGATAGAAGCGGCCAGAAGAACTATGACCAGACACATAAAAAGAGGCGGTAAGATATGGATCAGGATATTCCCCGACAAGCCGATTACAAAAAAGCCGAACGAGCTCGGTATGGGTAAAGGAAAAGGACCGCTTGACCATTATGTCGCCGTTATAAAGCCAGGCAGAATAATTTTTGAAATGGATGGAGTAGCAAAAGAAGTAGCTATGGAAGCATTGAAACTGGCTTGTTATAAACTTCCGGTGAAAACAAAGATAATAGAAAGAGAAACAGCAGGAGAAAAACATGAAGATAAATGATATTGTTTCAAAAAAAGAAGATGTTTTGAGAAATGACCTTACCGAGCTTAGAAAAAAGCTCGAAGAGGCAAGATTTCAGATATCTACAAGAGAAGAGAAAAATCTGAAAAAAATTCACAGCATCAAAAAAGATATTGCGAGAATCATGACGATTCTTAGAGAAAAAGAGATTATCGAAAGTGAAAAATCTGCGTTGGCTGAAGATAAGCCTTCACTAAAGAGTATTAAAAACGGAAAGCGAAAGTAAATATGAAAAGAAGATTAATAGGAAAGGTTGTTTCAAATAAGATGGATAAGACGATTGTTATCTCGGTTGAGAGAGTCAAGGAGCACCCTATCTATAAAAAGAAATACAAGGTTTCAAAAAGATTTAAAGCCCACGCAGAAAACGCAAAAGAAGTTGTCATGGGTTCGGTTGTTACGATAGAAGAGTCAAGGCCGATGAGCAAAGAGAAGAGATGGACCATCGTCACCGAAGAAAAGGTTGAGAAAAAAGAAACAGTTAAGAAAGAAAAATAATTTAAAATTATTCGAAAGACAAACATATGATTCAAATGCAGACAAGACTTAAAGTAGCAGACAACACAGGCGCAAAAGACGTTATGTGTATCAAGGTGCTTGGCGGATCTAGGAGAAGATATGCCAGGTTGGGCGACATCATTGTCGTTTCTGTTAAGAAAGCGATCCCAAACGCCAATGCAAAAAAGAAAGAAGTCGCCCGAGCCGTTGTTGTGAGACAAGTTCAGGAATTCAGTCGAAAAGACGGTTCAAAGATTCGTTTCGATGAGAACGCCTGTGTCCTTATTACCAAAGACGGACTGCCAAGAGGAACGAGAATATTTGGGCCGGTTGCGAGAGAGCTTCGAGAAAAAGGTTATATGAAGATAGTATCATTAGCAAAGGAAGTATTATAACAATTAACAATTACCAATATCCAATTAACAATAAGATATTGATTAAATATTAAGGTTAAAATGAAAATCAAAAAAGGCGACAAAGTAATAGTTCAACTAGGGAAAGACAGAGGAAAAGTTTCTACTGTGGAAAGGGTTTTGCCCAACACGGGAAAGCTTCTAGCTGATAAGGTAAATGTGGTAAAGAAACACAAAAAACCGACTCAAAATGAGAAAAGAGGCGGAATCATCGAAATGGAAAAACCGCTAAATGTTTCAAATGTTATGGTAGTTTGCCCAAATTGCAACAAACCAACAAGAGTTTCATATAGCATCAATAATAAGAGTAAAGAGAGAGTTTGTAAAAAATGCAAAGGTTCGCTGGATAAGACCCTTAGTCAAACTTATGGTAAAAACCTCTCGACTAAGCTCGGGGTAAAGGAGAGGAAATAATGTCAAGCTTAAAAGATTTATATAAAAAAGAGATCGTACCGAAACTTAAGGAAGAGATCGGTTGCAAAAATGTCATGGAAGTTCCAAAGATTTCCAAAGTAGTTTTGAATGTTGGCGCCGGAAGATCGATCACGGATGCGAAGATCCTTGAGCAGGTTATAGAAGGGCTTTCTCGGGTAACTGGACAACTTCCGAAAAAGACAAAGGCGAAAAAGTCTATCGCCGGATTCAAGCTGAGAGAGGGGATGGAGATCGGAGCGATGGTTACTTTGAGAGGTGATCGAATGTTTGAATTTTTAGAAAGACTTATCGGTTCGGCTTTACCGCGAGTTAGAGATTTCAGAGGAATACCAGCGACATCTTTCGACGGTAGGGGGAATTACAGTTTTGGTATGAAGGAAATGTCTGTTTTTCCAGAAGTTTCTCCCGAAGATATCTTTGCCGGATACGGATTAGAGATAAGTATTATAACAACGGCAAAAAAAGATGAAGAAGCAAAGGCGCTGCTTACCCATCTGGGATTCCCGTTTAAAAAAATATAAAAAATATTAACAGCAAACAACTAAGATAAAATTATGGCAAGAAAAGCATTAGAAGCAAAAGCAAAAAGAAAACCGAAATTTTCTTCAAGGAAATTAAACAGATGTAAAATCTGCGGCAGAAAACACGGCTATATGAGAGATTTTGCTATGTGCCGGATTTGCTTTCGTGAAAGGGCATCCAGGGGAGAGATTCCCGGTGTCGTTAAGTCTAGTTGGTAGATCAAAAGGCCACGGATTGACACAGATTTTGAATAGCCACTGATAAACACCGAAAAGATATTTGTAAAATTTGTAGATTAGTAATTAATTTGTAATTAGTAAGAGGAAAAAATATGATAACCGATCCAATAGCAGACATGTTAGCAAGAATAAGAAATGCGATCCTCGCCAAGAAAGAGGAAGTGTCTTTTCCTAGTGCAAAACTTAAACTAAGCGTTTTAAATGTTTTGAAGGAAGAGGGGTATATCGAAGATTTTGTTGAAGCTGCAGACGGCCTTTTCAAAAATGTAACGGTTAAGCTTCGATATGATAACAAAAAACCCGCTATATCTGTTATCGAGAGAATAAGCCGACCGGGGAGGAGAGTTTATTCGAAGAAAACCGAGATTCCGGCAGTGTTATCCGGTCACGGCATAGTTATCATATCAACGCCAAAAGGGGTTATGACAGGTAAGAAAGCAAAAACTCAAAGTCTTGGCGGAGAATTACTTTGCAAAGTTTATTAAATATAATTAGGAGAAACCATGTCTAGGATAGGTAAATTACCGATAAATATAAAGAAAAGCGTAGAGGTTGTGATAAACGGCCGAAATGTGCATGTAAAAGGTCCGAAGGGAGAACTTTCGTATGATCTTCAAAATGACATATCGGTGATCAAAGAAGACTCTATCTTGAAAGTTGGGATCGTAAGTGAAACAAAAGAATCGAGAGAGCTCTGGGGGCTTACTAGAACGCTTATAGATAATATGGTTTACGGAGTGAGTGAAGGATTTGAGAAACAGCTTTCTATACACGGAGTAGGATATAGAGCGGTTTTAGAAGGAAACACTTTGGTTTTAAGCGTTGGTTTTTCTCATCTGGTTAAGATGCCGTTACCGGAAGGAATAACTGCGAAAATAGAGAAAAATGTTATAACGGTAAGCGGATTTGATAAAGTAAAAGTCGGACAGTATGCTTCAGACGTCAGAGCCGTAAAGAAGCCGGAACCGTATAAAGGCAAAGGTATAAGATACGTCGGCGAGCATGTCAGAAGAAAAGCTGGTAAAACAGCAAAAACATAGGTCATAGGTCTAACTACGAATTACGAATTTAGTACAAATGTACAAATATCGAATTAGTAGTTTTAAGGTATTAGTAGATTCGTAAAAATTAGTAATTAGTAGTAAATTTTTAAGGAAAAATTATGGCAGACAGAGAAATAAGAAGGAGAAGAATAAGATCAAAGATACAGGGAACGAAAGAAATCCCAAGACTTAACGTCCGTATCTCAAACAGCCATGTGTATGGTCAGATCATTGACGACGCGACCGGAGTGACTATCGTGTCTTGTTCGGACATGCAAAAAGACTCTAAGATAAAAGGTAAAAAGATCGAGATTGCGAAAGAGCTAGGATCTGTTTTGGCAAAAAAAGCAAAAGAAAAAAAGATTGAAAAAGTAGTTTTTGATAGAGGTTTTAGGATTTATCACGGGAGAGTCGCCGCTTTTGCTGAAGGGGCGAGAGAGGGCGGACTATTATTCTAATTTCTAAATCCGAATTTCCAATTTCTAAACAAATCCGAATGACAGAAACTAGAAATATTAAATTTTTAAAATAAATAAAAATTATGACTAAAGAAGAAGAGAAAAAAAATACAGAAGAAACAAAAGAACCCGCCTCGACTGACACGAGTCAAGTCGGGGAAACTCCAAAGGCGGAGGTAGTTGCTCCTATTGAAAAGAAGGAAGTTTTGCCAAACCAGAGAGAAGTCAGAAAAACCGGTTTTGGAGGTGGAAAAGGCGGGTATAGAAAAGGTTCGAATGACGATGGCGGTGATGGACTGGAAGAAAAAGTTGTCGAGATCGACAGAATTACTAGAGTTGTAAAAGGCGGAAGAAGGATGAGGTTTAGAGCAACAGTAGTAGTAGGGGATAAGAACGGCAAAGTAGGCGTAGCTGTAGCAAAAGGGACGGAAGTTTTGACCGCGATCACCAAGGCGACATCTAAAGCAAAGAAAGAACTTTCACCTATAAATCTCAAAGGAACGACTATCCCGCATGAAGTATATGTAGAATATTCAGGCGCAAAAGTGCTCCTAAAGCCGGCTTCCCCAGGTACCGGTATTATAGCGGGCGGACCAGTAAGAGCCGTTGTTGAAGCGGCGGGAGTCAAAGACGTCTTGTCAAAGGCGATGGGTTCAAATAGCAGGTTAAATAATGTTTATGCTACTTTTTTGGCCCTAAAACAGCTGAGGAAATTTGAAAAGAAAACCAAAGGAGATAAATAATGAAGTTAAGTGAAATTCCTAAAAATTCAGACAGAACCAGTCGAAGAGTAGGCAGGGGAACCGGTTCGGGGCACGGAAAAACTTCCGGTCGGGGACACAACGGGCAAAACTCTCGTTCTGGCGGCGGAACAAGGCCGGGGTTTGAAGGCGGACAGATGCCTTTGGTCCAGCGACTTCCAAAACAGAGAGGTTTTAAGTCTAGAACGAAAAAAGAGACTGTAAATATCAAATCTCTTCCTTCTGTCTTTGAAGAAGGCGCCGTGATCACAAAGGATATACTTTTTGAAAAAGGCATCATAAAAAGCAAAAAATCTTTTATAAAGATAGTTGGTAAACCGGAAGGGAAAAAATATAAGATCGATCTTCCTGTTTCTTCCTCTCTAAAAGAAATGGCCGTTGAAAATAAAATTTCAAAACCAGAAGCAAAAAATAGTCCTAAAAAGGAGGGATAGTTGGAATATATAAAACAAGTATTTTTTAACAAAGATCTAAGGAAAAGAGTCTTGTTTGTTCTTTTTTTACTCTTTATATTCAGACTTGTTTCTCATATCCCGATACCGGTGTCGGATCCGGCAACACTTAAATATTTTTTAGGGAATCTTTTTGCTCAAAATTCATTTTTATCATTTTTAGATATTTTTAGCGGCGGAGGGATCAGTCGATTTTCTATAGCGATGATGGGCGTCGGTCCATATATTACGGCCTCTATCATGATCCAGCTTTTGACTATGGTAATTCCGAAGTTTGAAGTCATGAGCAAAGAGGGGGAGCAGGGCAGTCATAAACTAAATCAATATTCGAGGATTATTGCCGTCCCGTTAGCCTTTTTTGAAGGGTACGGTATGATAAGATTTATCCAAAATGTATCCGCAAAATCAGGGGCAGACGTCATCGGAACACCATCTCTCGCTCAATGGCTGATCATGCTGTTATCTCTGACGGCCGGAACCATCTTCCTTATGTGGATAGGGGAGATAATCACCGAGAAAGGTTTGGGAAACGGTATTTCCCTCATCATCTTCGCCGGGATCTTGTCCAGGGCGCCCCAGACTATCTATCAGAGCGTTTCAAAAGTATTTTTGGGGCAGTTTGACCCGCAACAGCTGATCAGGCTTATTTCGTTTACCGCGCTTGGAATTTTCGTAGTTTTCTTGGTAGTTCTTATTACCGAAGGACAAAGGGAAATCCCGGTATCTTACGCCAAAAAGATGAGAGGAATAAAGACATATGGGGGGATAGATACCCATCTGCCACTTAAACTAAATACGGCAGGGGTGATACCGATCATCTTCGCCGGCGCATTTATGAATGTCCCCGCCGTCATCGGTTTCTTTACAAATGCAAAAAATGTGACGCTTAGCAAATATGCCGCGTTGATCCAGAAAACTTTTGCTCCGGACCAGATAGCATATGCTGTACTTTTCTTCATACTTGTATTTGCCTTTACTTTTTTCTCAACATTTTTATACTTCAAACCGAAAGAAGTGGCTGAAAACATCCAAAAACAGGGTGGTTTCGTTCCAGGTATAAGACCCGGCAAAGAGACAGAAAATTACCTAAATTACCTAATATCAAGGATAACCTTTTGGGGAGCGGTATTTTTGGGCGCCATCGCAGTTATGCCTTTTGTCTTGCAGCTTTTTATGAAGACAACCAATCTTAGTCTAGGCGGAACCAGCTTGCTGATCGCCGTGTCGGTGGCTTTAGAGATAAGGAAAGAAATAAGCGCGCAGATCGTGACGAGAAAATACGAGGCGTTGGGTTAACAAAATTCTAAGCTCTAAACACTAAATTCTAAACAATATCAAATAACAAAAATATAAAAGTTTTAAACATTAGAAAATTTGAATTTTGGATTTGTTTCGGATTTAGATATTAGAGTTTAGGGTTTACTATTAAAAACCCTTGTAAAGTTTTTAAAAACAATATATAATTTACAAAGTTAAAGTTATGAGTGATACAAAGGAAGTAATCGAGATGCAAGGAACCGTCCTTGAGACACTCCCTAACGCAATGTTTAGAGTGGAGCTCGAGAACGGTCACGTTATTTTAGCTCATATATCCGGAAGGATGCGAAAGCATTATATAAAGATACTTCAGGGAGATAAAGTAACCGTAGAAATGACTCCTTACGATTTGACGAAGGGGAGAATAACATATAGACATAAGTAGTTCACGGCTTATGTCTGATAGTTCATAGAACAGGAGTATCGGATTTATTTTACCAATGAACAAAGAGCAGTGAACTAGGAGCAAAAATTATGAAAGTCAGGGCATCAGTAAAAAAAATGTGTAAAGATTGCAAAGTGATACGCCGAGAAGGAGTTATCAGAGTTATTTGTATACATCCAAAACATAAACAGAGACAAGGATAGGATAAAATTTCCAATTAACAATTTCTAATATCCAATGAAGTTTCAAAAGTTTAAAAATTTAGAATTTGTTTAGCATTTAGTGATTAGAATTTAGGATTTAAGATATTATGGCAAGAATAGCAGGAATAAATATACCAAATGAAAAAAGAGTCGAAGTATCCCTTACATATATAAAAGGGGTAGGGCTTACGTCCAGCCAGAAGATTTTGGCTGAGGCTGGTATTGATCCAAACTTAAGAACAAAGGACCTTACAGAAGCTGATATAACGAAGATAAGAGGGATTTTAGATAAAAAACATCTTATAGAAGGAGATCTGGTCCGAGAAGTAACCACAAATATCAAAAGGTTAAAGGACACAGGTTCATATAGAGGCTTAAGGCACAAAGCCGGGTTACCGACTAGGGGGCAGAGAACAAAAACAAATGCAAGAACGAAAAAAGGCAAGAAAGTTACGGTAGGAAGCGGAAGAAAGAAAGCGGTAGCAAAGACATAACAGTAAAATTTCTAATATCGAATTTCTAATTTCTAAATAAATCCCAATTTCAAAAATTTAAAATATTAGAATTTAGAATTTGTTTAGGATTTAGAGATTAGAATTTAGGATTTAAAACATTATGGCAAAAGAAAAAATAGTTAAAAAGAAGAAGAAATCAAAAAAGACAGTAGCTGTCGGTAGGTTATATGTTTACGCTACTTTTAATAATACAATAGTTACTTGTACCGATGAAAACGGCAATGTGCTTGCGTGGGAAACTGCGGGCAAGGCCGGATTCAAAGGTTCGAGAAAAGCAACGCCTTATGCGGCTCAAGTAGCAGCAGGCAAAGTGGCGGACACCGTAAAGACAAATCACGGTCTTGAAAAAGTAGACGTTTTTATAAAAGGTATAGGTTCAGGGAGAGAATCAGCTGTCAGGGCTTTTCAGAATTCAGGAATATATGTGAGTTCGATCAAAGATATTACACCAACTCCCCACAATGGAGTGAGGCCAAAAAAACCGAGGAGAGTATAATTAAAATTTCTAATTCCTAATATATAATTTCTAAATAAATACCAATAGATCAAATCAAAAAATTTAAAACATTAAAAATTTAAAAAATTGTTTAGAATTTAGAGTTTAGAGTTTAGGATTTAAAAAAATGATATGGCAAAGATAACAAACGAAACATGTAAATTATGCAGGAGAGAGCGAGTAAAGCTTTTTCTAAAAGGAGAAAGATGTCTTTCCCCGAAATGCGCCGTGGCTAAAAGGCCTTATCCGCCTGGAGCTCACGGGCAGTCTAGGAGATCGAAGCTTTCTGACTATGCTGTTTCTTTGCGCGAAAAGCAGAAGGTTAAAAGGATTTATGGCGTTTTAGAAAAGCAGTTCAGGAATTATTTTGAAAAAGCCGACAAAAAAGAAGGCGTTACCGGTGAGATATTGCTTCAGTATTTAGAAATGAGATTTGACACAATTGTAAAAAATATGAACTTTGCCGATTCCCAGAGACAAGCCAGACAGATTATCGGGCACGGACATTTTTTGATAAATGGTAAAAAGGTAAATATCTCTTCTTATCAGATGAAGCCGGGTGACAAAGTAGAGGTTTCTGAAAAAAGCAAAAAAGAAATGTATTTTAAAGAATTACAAAGTTTAAAAAAAGATGCGGTTAGTTGGGTTAGTTCCGACCTTGCGCATCTTAAAGGCGAGGTTTTAGGCGTTCCTAAGAGAGCAGACCTTGATCCTGAGATACAAGAACAGCTTATAGTCGAGCTTTATAGCAAATAATTAATCCTGGTTTCCAGGGAGTTAAGGAGATATCATGCTTTACAACATCCATCTTCCAGAAGTAAAAGAAGTAAAAAGTGAAAAAAATATTGGAGTGTTCTCTATAGAACCGCTTTACCCGGGCTATGGAATGACTTTGGGCAATTCGCTTCGAAGAGTCGTACTGTCCAGTCTAGAAGGTTCTGCCGTTACAGCCGTAAAGATAGATGGAGTTTCACATGAGTATACAACGATGCCAAATGTAAAAGAAGATGTTATAGATATTATCCTGAACCTAAAACAACTGCGTGTTAAAAGTATGTCATCTGAGCCTGTATATCTTACTCTTTCTGCTTCGGGTGAAGGAGAGGTAAAAGCAAAAGATATAAAGCCAAATGCTGACGTAGAAGTTATAAACGGCGATCTCTCTATAGCACACTTGTCTTCAAAGACTTCAAAGTTAAACATGGAGATAAAGATCGAAAATGGCAGAGGATATGTTCCAGTAGAAAAGAGAGAGGGAGAGAAACTCGAAGTCGGGATGATAGCGATCGACGCCCTATATACACCGGTGAAAAGGGTAAGGTACAATGTCGAAAGCACTCGTGTCGGACAGATGACAAACTTGGACAAGCTTGTTTTTGAAGTTGAAACCGACGGATCCATAACACCTAGGGAGACGATAGAAAAAGCTGCTGAGATATTGGTAGAACACTTTTTGGTAATCAGCGGAAAAGAAGCGGTAACCGTAGGCGTGGCTAAGAAAGAAGGAGTTGTCGGAGATGATGGAGAATCCTCAAAGATACTTCTAGAAGAGATAAACCTTTCTCCTCGAACGACAAATGCGCTTCTAAACAATGATTTAAAAACTGTAGACGATATCTTAAAAATCGGGAGCAAAGAGCTCAAAGGTCTAAAAGGATTTGGTTCAAAAGCTTTTGATGAAGTAGTAGACAAGATAAAAGATCTTGGATTTGATTTTGCAGATTCAGATAGCGAAGAACCAGTCGTAGAAGAATAGTCATTTAGTTGATAAGTTGTTAAGTTAATAAGTAACTAAGTTTATTCAAGATGCATAGAAGAAGTTATAGCGGTAGAAAATTTAGCAGGGAAGCGGGACCAAGGAGAGCATTGATGAGATCTCTGGCTACTTCTATTATTCTCTATGAAAAGGTAGAAACCACCAAACCAAAAGCCAAAGAAGCCCAGAGAATAGTTGAAAAGCTCATAACTTGCGGTAAAAAGGGCTCACTGGCGTCTCTAAGGAAGATAGACAGCTACCTTTTGGATAAAAATGCTTCTAAAAAAATAATTCTAGAACTGTCAAAGCTGTACAAAGATAGGAATG
Organism: bacterium (Candidatus Howlettbacteria) CG_4_10_14_0_8_um_filter_40_9; assembly: GCA_002785325.1. Lineage (GTDB taxonomy): Bacteria > Patescibacteriota > CPR2 > UBA1875. Next base: position 16,956 of record PFMH01000047.1, read on the forward strand.
GCGGTTATGCTCGAGTTTTAAACATAGGGTTTAGAACGGGTGACAGCGCTTCTATGGCTAGGATAGAACTTTTAGACACGGAGAAGCTTTTGAAAACTGAAAAACCAAGTAAAAAAACCGAAGTGAAAAAAGAGACAAAGACTGAAAAGAAACCTGTTGCCAAGAAAGCAGATAAAAGCGAAGTAAAAACAAAAAAAGAACCGTCTAAGAAAAAGGATTCAAAGTAGAGGTATTTGTAATATTTGTATGATTTGTATTAAATTTGTAAATTAGTGGCCATGAAGACTTCAGTAACAAAAAAATCAGATATAGAGCGAAAATGGTATATCATAGATGCCGAGGGCGTTATATTGGGCAAAGTGGCCGTTAGGGCTGCAGATCTTTTGCGTGGGAAAAACAAAGTAAATTTCTCACCTTCAGTCGACTGCGGGGATCATGTGATTATCATAAACGCTTCCAAGATAGCTGTTACCGGCGGCAAAGAAGAGAAAAAGAAATATTATCGGCACAGCTGGTATCCCGGTGGACTTAAGACCTTTACGCTAAACCAGATGATGGCGAAAGATTCTAGAAAAGTGATCGAGCTTGCGGTAAAAGGAATGCTTCCAAAGAATAAGCTGGCCGATGAGATGATCAAAAAGATGAAAGTTTTTAAAGATGAAAAACATGATCACGAAGCTCAACAGCCGGAAGTTATAAAATTTTCTAATTCTTAATGTTTAATTTTTAAATAAATCTTAATGATCAAATTTTGAAACATTAAAACATTATTTACAAAATTTAAAAATTACAAAATTAAAAAAATTGACTATCATGACAGATACAAAAGAAACAACTGAAGAAAAGGCACTAGAGGATCAAGAAGCCAAAGATCAAGGTTTTAGCGGTAAATATTCTTATGGCAGAGGAAGAAGAAAAGAAGCTTCTGCTAGGGTTCGTTTGTACAAAGGAAACGGTAAAGTAGTTATAAACGGCAAAGAAGGACTTGAGTATTTTAACGGATTTCAAGCTATATATGATGGGATCTTCGCACCGCTGAAGTTAGCCGGTTACGTGGATCAGTATGACATCTCCGTGAAGATAGAAGGCGGAGGGAAAGCGGGACAGGCGGGAGCGATAAAACTCGGCGTAGCCAGAGCACTTCTCGAGATAAATGCTGAACTGCGTCCTACGCTTCGTAAAGGCGGATTTTTAACTCGTGACTCCAGAGAAAAAGAAAGAAAGAAACCAGGTCTAAAAAGAGCCAGAAAAGCTCCACAGTTCTCAAAGAGATAATTTTCTCCCCCTCTCCTGTCATTCCCGAGTAGCACGTTTTACATCGCGGAGGCGGGAATCCAGTCTCTTATTTGTCATTCTGACCCAGTTTACCCTGAGCAAAGTCGAAGGGGAGGAATCCCTTTCCTAAATCATATCTCAAATTATCCAAAAACGGCTTCATCTGAAGCCGTTTTTGTGTTAAGATTGCGATAGATTTTTTCGGTGATTGTGCGCAGTTGAATAAAAAAGATATGGAAGTAAGAAAAAAAATATTTATAAATAAATTACACTTATTTGGTCCAACTATTCGTAGTCTGAATGAGGCAGAGATAGACTGGATGTTAGCAGGAAGCGGTTGCCTTTATCTTTTGGGGAACGATAGGATTCCTGACGATGCTGATATTTTCTTAAAAGACAATATTCATGATGCGGCTGACGAACTTTTCAAAATTAAATCTTTCATATATAAGTCCGATGTTGAGTCGGTAAGGAATTCAAATCCAGAAGGTAGTCACGATATGCAGCTCACAAGCCATTTAAAGATTAATGTTGGAGGCAAAGAGTACGGTCTCAGTATCACTGATGAGATGATGAAGAAAAGAATAAAGACAGAAATCGATGGCGAGCCAGTTTGGCTACTTGCGCCAGAAGATGTACTGATCGTAAAGGCACTTTTGCAAAGGGGATCAGAGGTTGGAAAGAGCGATCTTGAGGACATCCAAAATTTTATGAAAATCTATCCAAATATAGACAAAGATTATATCAGGTCTAGAATTACCAGTTTAGGAGCTAATCAAAGAATCGGCGAGATATTCTTTTAAGATTAGATTATTGCGTCTTCAAGCGAAGCCGTTTTTGTGTTAGAATTTTGAAAGGCAGTAGCTTAAGTATTAAATATCTAAGGAGAAAAAATGAATCAACAACCACAACAAATACAGATCAAAGCAGATGATGCTACGGCAAATGGCGTATATGCCAATATGATGCAGATAGCGCATACAAAGGAAGAATTCGCGCTAGACTTCATGAACATCATGCCACCCCAAGGAGCTTTGGTATCTCGTATATTCACGAGCCCTGGGCATGCGAAGAGAATATTAAAAGCTTTAGAAGAAAATATCAAAAATTATGAAAAGCAATTCGGAAACATCGAGGAAGCCGAAGAACCAAAAGGGGGGATAGGGTTTCAGGGGTAATATCTCTGTCATTCTCGCCACAGCGGAAATCCAGTCCTTATAACTCTTCTTTTCCACTTTTTGGCAGCAAAAACTGGAGGAAAAACTGCCGACTAGGCAGATTCTCAAAATGTCACAATCTTCATTCACTCATGTATGGAAAATGACAACAAGCCGATCCCGGAAGTCATCTTTTCAAACTCTCGCTCATTTGATTGTTCTTTTTTCGAACTGATAGTCGAGCGGAAACTTAGAAGGAATATTCTGATCTGATATAAATTTTAGAATTTTGTTCTTATTGTTTTTGTGCTAAGATTTACTTAATCATCTCAATAAAATTATTTAACTTTATTTAACTTTATATCGGAGGGTTATGGACTCATATGGTGAGAAAAATTTAAAAGTTATATTTGCACTGTTCTTTTTCTTGGTATTTTCAGGAACAGTCGGTTTTGTCTACCTTAGAGATTTAAGCCCTTGGGTAGCTTTTTATGAGACTCTCCATCTGATGCTCTCTCATTTTTATGATACAGCTGGTGAAAAAGAGGAGTTTTTGCTCCAACTTACTAACTTGATGCTTATCTCCGGAAGCCTTATAATAGTGGTATACGTTTTCAAATGGTTCGGTGATTATTTTTTCGGTGGACAGTTAAAAGAAAATTTAAAAAGAAAAAAGATGGATATGAACATATCAAAACTGGAAGACCACTTCATAGTCTGCGGATACGGAAGGGTCGGGAGACAGATAGCCGAAGAGCTTCATAATGAGGGAGTTTCTTTTGTAGTTTTGGACAGGAGTAAACCGGATATACAAGAAGCGGAGAAGAAGGGTTACCTCTGGATAGAAGGGGACTCGACAGATGAAGATGTACTTATAAAAGCTAATATAAAAAAAGCACAGGGTTTGGTAGCCGCTCTGGGGACTGACTCTGATAATCTTTTTGTTACTTTGGCAGCCAGAAGCGACAATGAAGATCTTTTTATAGTAGCGAGAGCATCGAGGGAAGAGAATGTTTCAAAGCTTGAAAAGGCGGGAGCGGACAGAGTGGCGCTTCCTTATCAGATAGGCGGATATCATATGGCGACTATGGTGATGAAGCCGGCGGTAGTCGATTTCCTTGACGTTTTGGTTGATGGAAAACATGATGAACTTCAGGTGGAGGAAATCGTAGTACCTGTAGATAGCCAACTATGCGGAAAATCTTTAGGGAATGCATTATCCAGAAAAAAAACCGGTTCGACTATCCTTGCTATCAATAAAGCAAATGGTGGCTCGAAGGTCAATCCTTCGGGCGAGGAGATATTGCAAGCGAATGATAAACTGATAATATTGGGTACCAAAGACAAGCTAGAAAAAATATCTGACGCCGTCATTTGCGAAACAGAAAAAGTATGAGGTTTATAGTTTCAAAGGGGAAAGTTAGGATTGATAAATTCTTAAGTTCTAAAATATTGGATAAATCCAGATCGTTCCTTCAAAAGATTATTCGCGAAGGAAAGGTTCATGTTGGCGGATTGGTAGTCGGTCAGGGCTATGTGGTGAAGTCAAAAGACGTTATAAGTATCGATCTAAAAGATGAAGGAGCCTCGATACTTAAAAAAGAAAATCTAAAACTCCGAATAATTTTTGAAGACAAGGACATCATAGTTTTAGAAAAGCCATTGGGGATAGCGGTCCATCCTGCAGAAGGAAAAAACTCAGGTACTCTGGTGAATGCTCTTTTAGATAAGCTAGACATCGAGATAAAAAATAAAAGACCTGGGATAGTCCATAGGTTAGACAAGGACACGACAGGTCTTTTAGTGATCGCGAAAAATGAAAAGTCTTTGGTGAATCTGCAAAAACAATTTCAGGATAGAGAAGTTGAAAAGAGATATCTCGTACTGGTTTACGGACATGTTTATCCGAAACACGGCGAGATCAATATCCCGATCGGAAAAGGACAGGATAAAACGAAAAGAAAACCAGCTGAAGAAGGAAAAGGATCAGTTACAAAGTTTGAGGTCATAGAATATATCAAACATGACGGAGCAGAGTATACCTTAGCGGAAGCGTCGCTCATAACCGGCAGAACGCATCAGATAAGGGTACATTTTAAGTCGATAGGGTTTCCGGTAGTGGGGGATAAAGACTATTCTTTGAAAAAATACATGGCGTTGGATGAAAAACTCGGTCTGGATAGGCAGTTTTTGCACGCTTATAAGCTCGGTTTTCATCATCCAAAAACAGGTAAATGGGTCGGTTTTGTAAGTGATCTTCCTCAAGATCTAAATGATGTTCTAAAATATCTTAAGAGTTAAATCTATTTATTCCACTTTTTGGCAGCCCTTCTACGCTCACCGAGCTACACAGGGTAGACGCCAACTGGAGGAAAAACTGCCCCTTCGACTACGCTCAGGGCAAGCTACGCTACAATTTTATAGTTTACCCCGCAGAGCAATCAGAATAGAATCCCAATATTTTAGTAATAAGCAATACTTTCTGGATTCCCGCTGATGCGAGAATGACAGGCGGAGCGGGGCTATTGTCGGTACTATGGAAGATAATCTTCATTTCAGATCATTTTTCTGTTATAATTCAGGCATGTTTACGGGAATAGTGGGGCACAAAAGGGCTGTCGGGCTTTTAGAAAATGATTTGAAAAGCGGATCTATATCCCACGCTTATATATTTTCAGGGCCGTCGAATGTGGGAAAATCTACTGTGGCTTTGAGATTTGCGCGAAATGCTATCTGCGGTTGCGGAGATTGCAACGAATGTACTCTTGCAGAAAAAGGATCTCAACCGGATATTTTGATATTTGGCGGAAGTGAAAGTCTAAAGATCGAAGAATCAAAGGAGATACAAAAGTTTTTAGGTCTAAAACCGCATCAAGCAAAGAGAAAGATCGTTATCATTTCTGACGTGGAAAGGATGACGAGGGAAGCGGCAAATAGTCTTTTAAAGATTCTTGAAGAGCCGAGCGGAAATTCTGTCATTATTCTCACCGCCAAAAACAAGCAAAATATCCTCGAAACTATCGTTTCCAGATGCAGGGCAGTGAACTTTACTTTAGTTTCTGACAGCGACATATTGGAGTGGTCCAAATCTAAAGATATCGATTTTTCAGCCAATGATTGTTTTTTCTTTGGCAAACCGGGTCTTTTTATGGGTAATACTAGCAAGGAAGAACCAGAGGAATCAAGACAGGAGATTATAGATATGTTGCCGACTTTTTTTAAGAAAGGGAACTATAAAAAGAAGTTTGATTTGGCAAAGGGGATAGCAGATTCGCCAAACATCATTTTTATGCTTGAGATCTTCTCATTTATTTTTAGGGACATGATGCTCTTTAACAGTGGATTTAAGAGTGCAGGCAATATAAAATATATGGATGCGGAGAAGTATAGTCGTTTCTATACGGTTAAAAAATTAGAAGAAATACTAGTGATGATAGAAAAGATAAAGGAAAGTATAACAAAGGGTATAAACACAAAAGTTTTTTTGGAAGTGCTCATTTTAAAAATGGAAGGAATATAAATGGTAAAAGTAGCAGGAGTACAATTCATCTCGGGTCTTAAGGTTTACGATTTTAAGATGTTGGATGACGTGAAGATAAGGGATTATGTTCTTGTGGAAACCGTTCAGGGGGAGGAGATCGGTAAAGTTGTTTATATCAACAAAGAGTTTGAGGAAAAAGATCTCAGATCTCCACTGAAAGAGATAAAAAAGATTTTGACCGAAGAGGATAGGCATAATCTAAAGGAATATAGGAAAAAGGGACAAGAAATTATGCCTCAATTTGTCGAGAAGATAGAGAAGTACGGTTTGAAGATGAGTCCAGTTATGCTCGACTACAGTTTGGATGGAGAAACTATCATCCTTTATTTTACAGCTGACGGTAGAGTGGATTTTCGAAGCTTAGTAAGAGATCTGGCTAGAACTTTTAGAAAACAGGTAAAGCTCCGACAAGTCGGTTCACGTGATGAGGCGAAAATATACGGCGGTTTTGGGATGTGCGGGAGGCCGATCTGTTGCAGATCATTTATCGTCAGCACTGAATCTATAACAATGGATATGGCAAGAGGACAATACAAGTCTGGCATAAGCGCAAATAAAGTTTCTGGGCTTTGCGGCAGACTTATGTGCTGTTTGTCATTTGAACCGGGAAATAAGAAAAAGAAATGATAGAAATAATTTTGATTTTCGGTTTGGCAGCAGTGCTTTATAAACTCCTAGGAAGCACAAAAAAAACAGAGGAAAAACTGTCTGATATAGTTGTGGAAGATGAAAATGACAAGACAGAAAACGAGAAGGAAAAAGTAGGTAGTTTTGACGGTTATCTCGGGAAGGCAAACCGACTTTTCGGTGCCGGCGCATACAGAAACGCTGAAAAGATGTTTATAGAGGCGATAAAGATAAATCATGGAGACTTTAGAGCATATAAAGGATTATCAAAAATATATCTAAAACAAGAAAATGATGAAGACGCCATAGCTTCTTTGGAAAAAGTATGCCAGCTAAATCCGGACGATGATGTTTCTCATAACAATCTTGGACTTTTGTATTTCAAACAGAAAGATTTCTATAAGGCAAAAGGCGCTTATGAAAAGGCAATAGCTTTGGATAAAACCAAATACACCAGGCATATAAACCTAGCTCTTACGCTAAAAGAGATGGGGGATTTGGAAAAAGCCACTAGTGTTTTAGAGGGTTGTCAAAAGATAGAAATGAAGAAAGATGCTTTACTGATGCTTATAGAAATTTCGTCAAAACTAGGTGATGAAAAAAGAAAGTTGGAAACCTATAAGAAGCTTCTTTCGATAGATCCTGATAATAAAGAGGCGAAAAGGGAATTGGCGAGGGCAGAGTAATTATCTAAGAGCTAATAGCGAATAGTTACGCGTGGATTGACTGTAGATAAGATTTTAAGTATAATGTTATCGTCCCGTGAAGGCGGGATTGGTTTTGTTTAGAGCCTGATTTTCCGAAAATTTGCCACCTTAGCTCAGCGGTAGAGCAACTGTTTTGTAAACAGTAGGTCGTCGGTTCGAATCCGACAGGTGGCTCCAGAGAAAAGCACGGATGGGTACCGAAGCGGCCAAACGGGGCAGACTGTAAATCTGCTGGCTTTATGCCTTCGGGGGTTCGAATCCCTCCCCATCCACCAAAGCTAGGTTCTGATCTTCTGGATCAGGTTCTGGCTTTGGGAGAGTGGAGGGTAAGAACCCCCGACTCCCGTTACGCCTTCGGGCAACGCGGTGAGAATCTTTACCCGCCTGTAGCGAAGCAAAGGAGGGCCTCCCCATCCATAAAATTGAAAAAGATGGTCGAAAAGGATGTGCCGACATAGCTCAGCTGGCAGAGCGCATCCATGGTAAGGATGAGGTCCGCGGTTCGAATCCGCGTGTCGGCTCCAGAAAAGTATTAAATTTATAAGTATAATCGGAAAGGATTAGATCATGGCAAAAAAAGGAGCAAGACAACTGATTACTCTAGCATGTACAAAATGCAAAGAGAGAAATTACACGACTACAAAAAATGTAAAGAACACTACAGACAAGGTGGAACTGAAAAAGTTTTGTAAAAGAGACAGAGCGGTAGTTGCACACAAAGAAACAAAATAGTCGACTAGCTAACCGGACACCCGATTAGCTAACCTAGGGGTGTAGTTAAATGGTATAACGAGGGTCTCCCCGCCTGACTGAATAGGGGTATAGTTCAATGGTAGAACGACGGTCTCCAAAACCGTTAATCCGGGTTCAAATCCTGGTACCCCTGCCAAAAGTCATATCGGGCAGGCAAAACCTTACTTAAGGGTTCGATCCCTGCCACCCCTGCCAGATTGAGTGCCAGTGCACACCACTGGTGATCGAGGTGCCTACGACAGTTCGGAATATATACAGATATAATGAACAAGTTATGAAGAGTGAACAAATACTAAAGTTTTTGGTTGAAATAGTAAAAGAAGCAAGTGCTTTAGTTACTGATAAATTTGAGGTAAGTCAAAAAGGAGATGCATTTGATTTAATAACGAATCTAGATGTTGAAATAGAAGAGTTCTTAATAAAAAAGATAAATGCACAATATCCAGATTTTAGAATAGTGAGTGAAGAAAAAAACTCCAATCATAGTGTTACAGAAAATTGTTTTATTATAGATCCGATAGACGGCACTATAAATTTTACTAACAACTTGCCGCTTTGGGGGATACAAATTGCATGTGTAATTAATTCAGAGGCAGCAGTTATTTATCTTCCAAAGATGAATGAATTATATTATGCCGATAAAAGCGGCGCTTATTTAAACGGTATAAAGATAGCTACAAATGTAGTACCGATAAAGAATACTTTATATTCTATAGATGGTACCAATAACTTACCCATAATGGAAAAGATGCGCCCTTATTCATCTGGAAGAAGGAATTTAGGTGCTGTTTGTGTAAGTATGGCTTTTGTATCTTGCGGAAGATTGCATGGTGCACTTTTTAGGAGCGATAAACCGTGGGACTATCTGCCAGGATTATGTATTGCCAAAATGGCGGGTGCTACTATCTGTGACGAACCAGGATTTCATGGTGCAGCTATGAACGAAGAATTTTTAAATATTTTAAAAGAAGCAAACAAATAATTGAAACATAAAAACTAACGTTCCTTATATCAAAAATGGCTCAAAAAAGCCATAATATTCTGGCAGTCCTTGTCCTTATCGTTTGGGGGATTGTAACGTGGAAGTACTTTGTTATTGACTTTAAAAAACGTTTCCTGTAATATTTATACATAAGAGCCGAGAGGCTTTTTTTAAATCCAAGAAAATATGTTTTTCTCACGGATCACCACAGATTTGATTCGGATTACCACGGATTATTTAAATGAAAATATGGCGGCTAAAAAAAGCATACTGTCTAAACCATTCAAATACTTTTCAGAATCTATAACGGAACTGAAGAAAGTATCATGGCCAACATCAAAAGAGGCGATAAATCTAACGATAACGGTAGTCGCTATATCTGTCGTGGTAGGTCTTTTTTTGGGATTTTTCGATCTTATATTTGGACGAGCATTAATCTTTTTACTAAAGAAATAATCTTATTAGAGGAGAAAATATGTCTAGACAATCAGGAGAAAGAAATTATTATGTACTTCACACTTACTCCGGTTATGAGGAAAAAGTTGCCGACAACTTGAGGCAAAGGATCGAGAGTATGAATATTCAGGATAAGGTTTTTGATATCATCGTGCCAAAAGAGAAAGCAATCGAGATAAAAAACGGTAAACGAAAAACCGTAGAAAAGAAGATATTTCCGGGATATGTTATTGTTGATATGATACTAAACGACGACTCTTGGTATGTTGTGAGAAATACTCCGCAAGTTACAGGTTTTATCGGAGCGGGATCAGTACCGGTACCAGTAGATGAATTTGAGATAGGGATTATAAAAAAGAGGATGGGCGCTGATGAGCCGAAATACAAGATAGATCTTTTGAAGGGCGACTTGGTAAACATCACAGACGGACCATTTAAGGGGTTTGACGGAAGCGTTGATGAAGTTGATGAGATAAAGGGGAAGATAAAAGTTTTGGTGTCAATGTTCGGCAGGGAAACTCCAGTAGAATTGGACTCACTTCAGGTGAAAAAGGTATAACATTAAAATTTCTAATTTCTAATATCTAATTTCTAAACAAATCCAAATATCAAAATTCAAAGGATTAAAATATTATAATTTACAAATTGTTTAGGATTTAGTATTTAGATATTATGATTTAGGAGATATATGGCAAAAAAGATTAAAACAAAACTAAAATTGCAAGTAAGGGCGGGACAAGCAAACCCAGCTCCACCGGTAGGACCGGCACTCGGGCAACACGGTCTAAATATCATGGACTTTTGTAACTCATTTAACGAACAGACAAAAGAAAAACAGGGAGCCGTTTTACCAGTCGTTATCACCGTTTACGAGGATCGAACTTTTGATTTCATTATAAAAACTTCCCCAGCAGCAGAGCTTATCAAAAAGGCGCTTGGGGCAAGCAAAGGTTCCGGTGTCCCAAACAAGGAAAAGCTTCCAAAGAAACTCTCAAAAGCTCAGCTTCGAGAAATCGCTGAGACAAAGATGGCCGATCTAAATGCTAACGATATCGGACAGGCAGAAAAGATGATAGCGGGAACCGCAAGAAGCATGGGAGTCGAGATCGAAAAATAGTATTCGATTCGCGAATTGATTTAAATATAAAATACTTAAAAGTAGTGGGACTCCGATGGTCATCGGAGGCTATTACCACGACCCTCCTACGCTAAGAAGCTTCAGAAGGGTAAAAAGGAGAAAAAATGACAGATACAAAGAAAGAAAAAAACGAGATAAAAGAAACAGAGGAAGAGCCGAAAACTCTCACAGGAAAGAAATCTGTAAAAGCTAGCGAGAAGAAAGAGACGCCTAAGAAGAAACCGGTTGCGAAAGAAAAAAAGGATTCTGGAAAGCCAAAAAAAGCTTCTACACGCACTAAACCGAAGCTAAAGAAAAGCGAACGCAAGCATTCAAAAAAATATAGAGAAGTTGTTATTCTTATCGAAAAAGATAAAGAATATGAATCTGGCGAGGCTTTAGAATTGGTAAAAAAGACCTCAGTTACTAAGTTTGATTCTTCTGTCGAGATTCATATAAAACTTGGTATAGACGTCAAAAAGACAGACCAACAGATAAGGGGCGTTGTTATTTTGCCAAACGGAACAGGGAAATCTAAAAATGTTTGTGTTATCTGTGATGCTAAACTCGAAAAGGAAGCAAAGGAGGCTGGCGCCGACACAGTGGGAGGAGCTGACGTTATTCAAAAGATAGAAAAAGGATGGCTGGATTTTGATGTTTTGGTTGCTTCTCCGGATATGATGGGTGTTTTAGGAAAAGCGGCAAAGATCTTAGGACCAAAAGGACTTATGCCAAATCCAAAAACAGAGACCGTAACTCAAGAAGTAGGGAAGGCCGTAAAAAATATCAAAAAAGGGCAAGTTGAATTTAAAAACGACCAAGCAGGTGTCATCCACACCGTATTGGGAAAAGTTTCTTTTGAACCGGCTAAATTATCTGAAAATCTAGAGGCATTGATGGATGCTATAAAGAAAGCTCGACCTGACGCTTCAAAAGGTCTGTTTCTAAAAAGTATGTTAGTATCATCCACTATGGGACCGGGAATCAGAGTAAAGATTTAAACTAAGCAGAACTAAAAAAAGAACCCAAGAATTTCAAGGGTTCTTTTTTATTATATGAAAAAAGACCAAAGACACCAGAATTGAGATAGTGCTTATTCTCGTCTCTGTGGATAAAATACTTATTCATTTGAGGACTATAACGAAAATAGCTATGTACAAGTAAAAAATAAAGACAGATGCAAGTGGAGATAATATGAATAAAAGTATTGCAAAATGGATAAAAAGTGGAGTATAATGGATTGCAGTGGGGGAAAGTGGGGATAACTCACAGACAGTACGGCTGGAAGGAGGTGTCTCAAAACCTGGAAACAAGAAGTCTGGTTTTGAGAAAAAGAGTTTTATCAACTAATTTCTTTCTATGTTTATCGGAGAATATCAGCACAATCTAGATGAAAAGGGGAGACTTGCGGTACCTGCAAAGTTTAGGGCAAAACTGCAAAGGGGGGCAGTGGTCACAAAAGGTTTGGACAATTGTCTATTTTTATACCCGAGGAAAGAATGGGAAGATATTGCGAAGAAACTCTCGGCTCTTCCGATAAGTCAAAAAGGAGCGAGAGCTTTTGCGAGAATGATGCTGGGAGGAGCTTTTGAGTTGGATATCGACAAGCAGGGGAGGATAACATTACCTCAACCGCTTAGAGATTTTGCAAAGATAAAAGGAAAGACTATCGTGGCCGGCCTATACTCTAGGCTTGAGATATGGGACAGGTCGAGTTGGGATGAGTATAGGAAAAAGACCGAAAAAGACAGCAGTGATATAGCTGAACAGCTCGGTGATTTGGGAGTGTAAGGGTTCGGAATTCAGAGTTCAGAAATCGGAAATCTGATAACATCGTGAAATAGAGATAAATTGAGAAAATAAAAGATAGTATCTTGAAAAATAATAATTAGTAATACAACTAATCGGCAGTTAGCTAGTAGCCAGTAAGCACCTTTTAAAACATCCACCTCAAAAACTTAAAAATATAAGCCCAAAAATAAAACAAAAACAAATGTCTTGATCTAAGCTGACTACTAGCTATTTGCCGAGAGACTTAAAACTAAGAAAGCAAAAACGAATAACGATGAAAGAATCTAAACATATATCGGTACTTTTAAAAGAAACGATAAGCTTTCTCCGACCAAAAGAGGGAGATGTATTTGTGGATGGGACATTGGGGTTGGGCGGACACGCGGAAGCAATACTCGAACTTATCGGCAAAAAAGGAAAGTATATCGCGTTAGACAGAGATCCGCAGGCGATCAAAATAGCGAAGGATAGACTGAAAAAATACAAAAACATGACAGTTTATCAGGCAAACTTTGATCAGCTGAAAGACGTTACAGCCAAAGAAGGGTTAGGAAAAGTAGACGGTATACTCATAGATTTGGGAGTTTCGTCTTTGCAGATAGACTCGGAAGAAAGAGGGTTCTCTTTCAAAAAAAGCGGACCGCTTGATATGAGGATGGGGGACAGCGATATCACGGCAGCAGACATCGTAAATGAGTATTCGGCAGAAGAATTGACGGGCATATTTAGGGATTTCGGCGAAGAAAAGTTTGCAAAGCAGATAGCGAAGAAAATAGTTGAAAAGAGAAAAGAGCGTAGGATAGAAAACACACTGGAGTTTCGAGATATTGTCTTAAGCGCTTTACCAGAAAAGTATAAGAGCATCTTAAAAAAGGATCCAGCAACAAAAGTTTTTCAGGCCTTAAGGGTTGAGGTAAATGAGGAGCTCGAAGCCCTCGGAGGGTTTTTACCTCAAGCCTTAAGTATCTTGAAAAAAGGGGGGAGACTGGCAGTTATATCATTTCACTCGTTGGAAGATAGGATTGTCAAAGACTTTATCAGAAGTCAGTCAAGGGGATGTTTATGTCCCAGGGATTTTCCTGTTTGTAGGTGCGGTAACAAACCGAAAATAAAAGTTATTGCTAGTAAGCCGGTCGTGCCGAGTGAGGAAGAAAAAAAGGAGAACCCAAGGTCCAGAAGCGCAAAGATGCGAGTGATGGAGAAGATTGCAGACTAAATTAACAATTAATATCTAAAGATTTAACCTCACAACGAATTTTATCAAACAACTACATTTAAGAGTATTTAGGATTTAGGAATTAGATATTGGATTTAACTAAAAGGAGGATAAAAGTGGGACGCAGTAAACCGGTAAGAAGGAAGTTTTCAAGAAATTATAAAAGAACTTTTAGGGTGGGAAAGGTCTCGTTGGGATTTGTTACATTAACATTATTTTTTGTAGCGACACTTCTTTTTCTTTCGCAGTCAAACAAGATAGCCGTCAGGGGATATGAGATATCTGATCTCGAAAATAGAATAAATGAACTAGGTGAAAAAAATGACAAACTGAAGCTGGAAGCGACAAAACTTCAGTCTGTTAGTTCTACACAAATAAATATAAACAAAGATGGCATGGTTCCCGTAAATCAGATAAACTATGTTAGCGAGAAGACAGATGTTGCGATGAGATAAAGTCCCTCATCAAACATTAATCTTTAAGAAACTTTTTACTGATTTTATGCAGAAAAATTTTGGATTAGATTATGAACAGAAAAGAAGAATTGGGTTCTTCAGGTTTATAATTCCTTTTATCGTTATTGCTCTTTTGGGTCGACTTTTCACTCTGCAGGTGATAAATCACAAATATTACTTGAAGATAGCAGGAAGCCAACAATGGTCCAAGGATATGATACCGGCAAAAAGAGGGGAGATCTATGTTGAAGACGGTTTTTCAAAAGCACTATATCCGCTTGCGACCAATGAGACCAAGGATATGGTTTATGTTGTCCCAGAAGAACTTGAAAATAAAGACGAAACGATCGGTAAGCTCTCGGATGTTTTGAAGATCGAAAAGGAAAAAACATTAGTGTCTCTTGAAAATTCGAGGCTGTATGTTCCATTGAAGAAAAAATTGAGCGATGACGAAGTAAAGGCCTTAACAGATTTGAATCTCAAAGGGGTTTATCTTTCAAAAGAACAGTGGAGATACTACCCTGAGGATTCTTTAGCCAGCCAGATTTTAGGATATGTAAATAACGAAGGAAACGGACAATACGGTTTGGAGGAGCAATACAATGATATCTTGCAGGGGGTAAACGGTCTCTATAAAGCTGAAAGCGATTCTCAAGGGAGGCGTATTGCATTTGGAAAAGATGTTTCGAGACCGGCAGAAGATGGCGACGGCATCGTTCTTACGATAAATAGAGATATCCAATCAGAGGTAGAGAAAACCCTCGAAAGCTATGTAAAAAAATTCGGAGCGGAATGCGGAAACGCCATAGTCATGGACCCTCAAACTGGAGAAATCATAGCAATGGCGAATGCTCCGACATTCAATCCCAATACATACACCGAGGTTAAAGATTTTAGCGCATTTAAAAACAAGGCCGTTACAGACGAGTACGAGCCAGGATCTATATTTAAGGCGATAACGATGGCTGCAGGTTTAGACGACGGTAAAGTCGAGCCCGATAGCAAATATACTGATACCGGAAGCGTGGTCCTAAACGGCAATAAGATCATGAACTCCGATAAAAAAGCGAACGGTGAACAGACGATGACGCAGGTTTTAGAAAAATCTTTAAATACGGGGGTATCTTATGTACTGAATCTTATCGGAAAAAAGACATTTTATGATTATATAAAAAAGTTTGGTTTTGGCGACAAGACAGGGATAGAAACCGGTGCGGAAGCGATGGGGTCAGTACTTCCGCCGACAGAAAAGGACCACACTTATGCCACCATGTCATTCGGTCAAAGTATCTCGACTACGCCTATCCAGATGGTAACCAGCTTTGCAGCGATTGCGAACGACGGTAGGCTTATGAAACCGCATCTTATCAAGAAAATTGTAAAGGCTGATGGTACTACGGAAGAGATCAAACCGGAAGAAGTAAGAAAGGTTATCTCAGACAAATCTGCCGCTTCTCTTACAGCGATGCTGGTTAGTGTCGTAGAAAAAGGTCACGGGGGCCAAGCAAAAGTTAAAGGGTATAAAGTTGCAGGGAAAACTGGTACTGCCCAGGTACCTCTTAAGAACGGCAGGGGTTATGATACTAGCCGTAACATAGGTTCATTTATCGGTTTTGCTCCGGCCTTGGAACCGCGATTCGTCGTGATGGCGAAGATCGACGCTCCAAAAGGTGTGCAATGGGCGGAAAGTACAGCCGCGCCCGTAGTTGGGGCAATATTGGACAAGCTTTTGAAGTATTATCAGGTTCCGCCGACGGAGATGGATCAATTGAAAGTAAAGCCATAGAAAGAAAAGAATATTTAATGTAAAATGGAGTTACTATGACACCACAAGAAGTGAAACTTATACCAGAGATTACAAAAGTTATTACTTTTGCTGCAACGTCTTTTATTTTTTCGATGGCAGTAACACCTATCTATACTTATTTTGCTTATAAGTTTAAATGGTGGAAACAGATAAGCGATACTTCTTCCTTGAGCGGGGGAAAAGAGAAAACGCCCGTTTTTTATAAGCTTCACAAAGACAAGCACAAAAGGCATATTCCGACAATGGCGGGTATCATCATTTGGGGCGTTGTAGGTATTATTACCTTGGCGTTCAATCTGGATAGAGCACAGACATATCTCTTGCTTTTTACTTTGGTTTCGGTCGGTCTTTTAGGGCTTATAGACGATTATCTAAATATAAGATCTACTGGCGGTATAGCGGGGGTAAAGTCTAAGTTCAAATTTGCGTGGACACTTGCCATCGCTGGGGTTGGGTCATGGTGGTTTTATGCCAAACTAGGCTGGAGTGTGATTCATATCCCGGCATACGGAGACTTAAATATCGGTTGGCTATATATTCCGCTTTTTATACTGGTCATCGTGGCAACGGCAAATGCGGTCAATATCACCGACGGACTGGATGGTCTCTCCGGCGGTCTCTTGATGGGCGCTTTTGGAGCATTTGCTTTGATAGCTTTTTTTCAAGGAAATGTAGGTATTGCCATCTTCTGCGCTACCGTGGTCGGAGCTATGCTTTCCTATACTTGGTTCAACATATTTCCAGCTAGGTTCTTTATGGGAGATACCGGAGCTGTTGCGCTTGGGGCTACCTTAGGCGTTATCGCGCTGCTTACGAACTCCGTCATTGTTCTGCCTATCATAGGGTTTGTTTTTATGGCTGAAACATTGTCGGTCATAGTTCAGGTCTTTTCAAAAAAAATATTTAAGAAGAAAATATTTTTATCTACGCCGATCCATCACCATTTTGAAGCAAAGGGCTGGCCGGAGACTAAAGTAACTATGAGATTCTGGATTATTGGAGGTGTTATGGCTACTATCGGCACCATAATCGGTCTTCTGGGAAGAGGTATTTAAGAGTATGGTGAATATTGCTGCAAAGAGAGAAAGAAGATTTAAGCCGGACTATACGCTGGCTTTTTTGGTATATCTATTGGTCTTGATCGGTGCTGTGATGGTTTTTTCGGCTTCCGTAGTTATAAGCTACCAAGTATCCGGCGGTTCAACATTTTATTTTACAAGACAGCTTCTAAGCATCGGGATCGGCACTATTATTTTCCTTATTGCTTCACGCGTAAATTATAATTTTTGGAGGAAAATCGCTCCTTACCTTTTTGCTTTAAATATTTTACTTCTGATTATGGTCTTTGTCCCAGGTATTGGCTTAGGACATGGCGGGGCAAACAGATGGATAAATCTGGGGATATTTACCTTCCAGCCAACCGAAACACTGAAGCTTTCGACAACAATATTTTTGGCTTATTTTTTTGAAAAGATTGGGAAGGATATCAAGGGATTATTAACCGGGCTTGCACCGTTTTTAGTAATTCTTGGCATTATTTCATTTTTGGTGATGAAACAGCCGGACATGGGGACTTTTATAGTTACTGCGATGATAGCTGTCGGAATGTTCTTTGTTGCCGGAGCAAATATGGCTCATGTTTCTTCTCTTGGTCTTTTAGGTCTAGGAGGACTTGGGTTGCTCATAAAATCTGCTTCCTACAGGATGGCCCGTTTCATGGTATTTCTAAATCCTGGCGCTGACGCTGGAGGTTCTGGGTATCATATAAACCAAGCGCTTCTTGCCATCGGAACCGGCGGTCTTTTTGGTCTTGGTTTTGGCCAATCAAGACAGAAATATCAGTATCTGCCTGAAGCGGCCACTGACTCGATATTTGCCGTTATGACCGAGGAACTTGGCTTTATATTCTCTAGTATCGTCGTTTTGGTATTTGTTGGTTTGAGTTATAGAGTTTTTAAACTGGCTAGATCTGCTCCTGACACTTTTAGCCGCCTTTTAGCTACCGGAGTGGGAATTTGGGTGCTAGCTCAAACATTTCTAAACATTGCCGCTATGATGTCGCTTGTTCCTCTAACGGGGGTTCCGTTGCCATTTATTAGTTATGGCGGATCGTCTATAATGTTCTTGCTTTTAGCATTTGGTATTCTTATAAATATTTCAAGATATAGCGTAGTAAAGGAGAGAAGATGAAGATACTTGTAGCGGGGGGAGGTACAGGCGGGCATATAGCGCCTATAATCGCCGTTTTAGAAAAACTTAAGGCAAAGGACAAGGAGGCAAAGATACTCTATGTCGGATCGAAAAAGGGATTGGAAAGCAAGATAATCCCAAAGATGGATATTGATTTCGTATCTATAGATACGGGCAAGTTCAGAAGATATCATAAAAACAAACTGATAAATATTGTAAATCCGAAAACCGTCACTCTGAATGCCAGAGATCTGCTGGGGGCGGTGAGAGGAGTAAGAGATTCGTTATCTATCCTAAAGAAATTTAAGCCGGAAAGTATTTTTATAAAAGGCGGATATGTGAGTTTGCCAGTAGGAATAGCGGCTAAGATCCTCGGTTATCCTTTTTGCATCCACGAGTCAGACACGGTTCCCGGGTTATCAAATAGAATACTTTCCAGATGGGCCAAGGTGATCCTAGTTTCTTATCCAAAGGATTTTTACGAAGAGTATTTTGATATGGAAAAAGTTTTTTATACGGGGACGCCAGTTCGAAAAGACCTTCTTTCGGGCGATAAAGGAAGAGGCTTGGAGACTTTTTCATTTGACAAAGACATCCCGACGATACTCGTTTTGGGGGGGAGTCAAGGGAGTAAAGCCATAAATAGTGTGGTAAAGGGTTCTCTGGAAGATCTTTTGTATAAATATCAAGTAATTCATGTCACCGGAGAGCTTGATTTTGATAATATAGAATACTTAAGGTCTAAACTGCCGAAGGAAATGCAAAAAAGGTATAAAGTATATGACTTTCTATCCGCCGAGTTGAAAGATGCTTATGCAGCTTGTGACTTGGTAATTGCGAGAGCCGGAAACAATGTCCTTACTGAGATGGCGGCTCTAAAAAAGCCGAGTATTCTCGTGCCTTTGCCATCATCAACGGGCGGTCACCAGTTTAAAAACGCGCAGATTTTTTCGAGAGAGGGAGCGGCTTATCTTATGGAAGAGAGCAAGTTTGACAGAAGAACGCTCCTAAATCAAGTCGATTATCTTTTTGAGCACAAGGAAGAGCTCAAGTACATGTCTGAAAAGGTAAATAAGTTCTATAAGGACGACTCGACTGATCTGATTGTAAAAAAAATAATAGAAATAAAAATTGACAGGGAGAAAGATGCTAGGAAGAAGAAGCCAAAAAAAGACGCTTTATCGGGACAGGGCAAGATCAAGGAATAAAGTTCCGCAGATATACTCAAGGACGCAAGCGATAGTTCCTGAAAGGAACTTTTCTAAATTGTATTTGGTCGGCTTCGTCTTTGTTTTATTGCTCTTTACCTATATTGCTCTTTTCTCACAGGTTTTTGCGATAAAAGATATCATAGTAACCGGAGATTTCGGGAACAGTCAAATAAAAGATGGTATCGCGAAAGAAGCAAATAAAAATATTTTTTCAAAAAATATGTTATTTTTTCAAAGCGCAAAAACCATAGAAATGATTAAAAAAGATCTTAAAGTGCAGGACTTAACGATAAAGAAGAAACTACCCAATAAACTCCTTATTACGGCTCACGAGAGGGAAGCGAGCTTTATCTGGGAAGAAAACGAAAAGAAATTTTTGATTGATAAAAATGGACTGGCATTTTTAGATGTCAGTGGGGAAGAGGGGAGTAGCCGAGACGTACTTCCAAAAATTAAAAATAATCTAATATCCCTGAACAATCTGGGAGACACTGTCGCCACAAAAGAGTTTATGGATTTTATTAGTTTTTTATCTGAAAATTTTAATTTTGAGACTTTGGATAAAATCGAACTTTTTGAAATAAACGGAACGAATACCGAGATCACAGTTTTAACCGATAAAAACTATAAAGTTTTTTTTGATGCCACGAGGGGCGCAGCCAGCCAGCTTAAAAGCCTGGCGAGGGTGAAAGAGGAGGCAGTAAAGAGCAAGAAAAAGCTGGAATATATAGATCTAAGGATAGAAACACGAGTATTTTACAAGTAACTTGTGTATATGGCCCAAGTGTGTACAGGGTCGCATAAGATACATTGTGCGACGTTATGTCGCAGAGTGTTGTTCTATATAGAAATTAACTTATCGATTTTTTTTATGCATCGTAAAGTTTCTAAAATTTTAAGGAGGGGATGAAGGGTGAGGACCTTCTCGCTTTTTTAAAAGCAACTTAACATCTTTCTTTTTATATTTTATTGAACAAAAAAGAAATACCCTTTTAGTCCGAGAAAAAAAATAAAAATATTTTTATTATTTTAATCCTGTTTAAGCTCCGTTTTTATCAGTCTTGCTAGTATCTTTTTTAAATACAATAGTTTCGCCTGGTTGTATCTGATTGTTTGAGGACTCATTATGGTGTTCTCTAACTTCTATCCTTTGGTGTGGATGGATCTCTTTCAGGTCTTTAAAGCTATCTGGTGTTACCACTTTTATCTCTTTATGGCTATTTCTGCCCGAAACGTCTATATGATGCCTGTTATGACTCTGTATGTTTTGTTTATGTTGAACCTTTGGCCTCTCGATATATTTGGATATATTGAGGTCTTTAGAAGACACTTCTTTTTTGGAATTGTCTCCCCTATCTGATTGGGGTTTGTTTGTTGTATCAATTTTTTTATTTTTTATTTCTTGTTTTTCCGAAATATTCTCAGACGGTTCATCGCTTTTTACCGCTTTTCGAATAATATCTTTAAGCGTTTCTTTATCTATCTCCTTTCTTTCTCTTTTTGGAGCGTCTTTCTGCTTGTATTCGTTATTATTTGCCACATGAGGACGGTTATAGGTAGGTTTATCGGGCGTGGTTTTCTTTTCTTGAATATTTATCTGTGGTTTTGAGACCGGTTTTGTTTGTGCGGGAGGAATTTCTTTTTTTATAACAGGCTGCGGTTTTTGAGCGAGGTTCTTTACAATAGGCGCGGAAAAATTATTTTCTTTGGTGTTTACTGTTTTTTGAACGGGAGAAGTTTCTTTTACATCAGATGTGCTCCCTTCTGTCACTATGTCTTCCATCCCGGACCATTTGTTTATCTTCTCTTCAACTTCCCTCCTTGGCCTCCCGTATCTTTCTCTCGAGTTATTTATGATGGTCTGCGTGTTTCCTCTATCAATCTCGGGGATAGTCAGCGTCTTAGCAGAAAACGGGTTGCTCGTTTGTCCGTTCATCGTCATTTTTAAGTATACTTGCTGTCTATCTAGATTTATGATGTCCCCTACTTCAAAAGGAGGATTTAGTTCTTTTTCCAAAAAGCCTGCGTCTTGAGCGCCAACTCTAAAAGTTATCATGGTTCCGACGTTTCCGAATACTGCCTCTCTAACTTCGTCTGCCATCTGTGCGATGTATTGATTGGCTATAGTGAGATTTAGGCGGTATTTCCTCGCCTCAGATAGGATGGTTGCAAAGGCGCCGGTAGCGAAATGCTGGAACTCATCTACATACAAGAAGAAGTCTTTTCGATCTTCCGGATTGGTGTCTGCTCTCGACATAGCGGAGAGCTGAAGTTTTGTTATGATCATTCCCCCCAAAAGTCCGCTGTTTACTTCCCCTATTCTTCCGGTAGAAAGGTTTATCAGTATTATCTTTTTATTGTCCATTGCTTCTCTCATGTTGAAGGTACTTTTTGTTTGGCCGATCATATTTCTTATAAGCGAACTTGCAGTAAATTGCCCTACTTTATTTAAGATCGGAGCGACGGCTTCAGATGCAAATTTATCGTTATATGTCGCAAACTCCGTAGTCCAGAACTTTTTGACCACAGGATCCTTTATTTCATCGACAACCTTCTTTCTAAAATTTTTATCGGTAAGCATTCTCACTATCCCTAAAACGGTACTGTTTGGGTAGTCCAGAAGCGCTAGGATAGTATAGTTTAAGATATACTCCAGTCTTGGACCCCATGAATGGCCAAATAATTTTTCCAATGTTCCAACGAATCCCTGGGCTACGAAATGCTTTAGAGCCGGATCATCGACTTCTAGCGGGTTGAATCCTACTGGAAACTCCTGATCAGCCGGATCCAAGAGTATCACATCGTTTATCCTATGGGTCGGTATCTTTTTTAGAGTGTCGTGGATAAGATCTCCGTTCGGGTCGATTACGGCCAAACCATTGCCTCTCTGGATATCTTCCTCGATAAAGTTTTCTAAAAGTTTGCTTTTCCCCATACCGCTTTTTCCGATGATATAGGTATGCCTTCTTCTGTCATCTGTCTTGATGCCAAACTTTGTCCTGTTGTGTCGAAAGTTTGTTTCGGCAAATGGAGTAAGCTCTTCGCTGGGTGTATTCAGCTCTGTGGGTAGTTCTGTCGGCGGCTCCCCCGTTTTTGAGGATGTCCACTTAATGTTTGGCGTTTCCACGGAAGTATGCGGCAGATGGTATAGACTTGCTAGTTCTTCAATGTTAAGTATGAAGCCCTTATCCATAAAAAGACGGGTTCTATAGTCTTCTAAAAAGTTTTTGCCGTAGTAGACCTTTGTTGATTTGAAACCGTTTAAGTTTGTTGAATTATATTGCTTAAATGTTCCAACTATAGCTTGCAGTCTCTGGCTTGCCAAAAGTTTGCTTTTAGACAGATATAAAGCACGTATCTTAACCTGATAACCAAGTTTCGTGATCTTCTCCTCAATAGCGGATATTCTCGCTGTTTCGTCCGGAGAAAGTTCCTTGCCGCTTTTTTTATCTGACTCAGCGGGCGATGAAACTGTTCGTACAAGTTCTCCGATGAATCTAAAAAAGCCTGCAAAGACAAATTTCGCAATATTTTGGGTATCCATATTTACTCCGCCGTTTTTCTTCGAGTGGATATAGCTAAGTCCCCTGTTCTTCCAAGCGTCCGGTATAGGGCGAGCCAGAACCTGTATCCAGATTTGTTCATCGCTTTTTTCCAGTTTACTTAAAACTCCGGTAATTCCAGCGAGAGGATCTACTTTAAAGTTTTGAAATGTTTTTATCGGTAAAATGTCGTTTCTAATGAGATCTATCTCTGTACCTGCTACACAGTCATCTGCCCCATCGTCATCCATATCTATATCTAGAGAATAGTCTTCAACAATCTTGAGTTCTGCCGACGGGTATTGCGCATAAACTTGCCCTTCGACAAAGTCTTTCAGGTGCGAAGGAACCCAAACATAAAACTGGATAGCGTCTATAGTAGCCACTATCTCAAAGCTTATATGTTCTTGATATGATCCTTCTTTTACTAGTGACTTTTTTGGTCTAAGTATTCCGTGAAGCGTAGCAAACATCATTTCTGCGGCCGTAGGATCTTTTTCATTGCTTCGCGGGACTTTGATTGATAATATTACGGCTTCCTGTTTTGACGCCCATGTTGCTTTTCTAAAATTTTGCCAAGAAAATATCCCTATAACGGGGACCAAAAGCCACCATGTCTTTAAAAGGATAGTAAATATTCCTTGGACTATAGATGTAAATAAATCAACAATCATTTTTTTTAACTATTCTTATTGCTGTTCTCATTTTAGTCACTTTATAGAAATCCAAAGATCTGCGTTGGCCGTATGTGGCAGAACCTTAGAATAAAAAGCTATGTCAAACAGGTTTGCAGCAATAATTACTTAATTTTTATTTTAAGGGTCGTCTTTTACCCCCACGATGCAAAGCCTATGCCGATATTATTTGTTCAGCGCGTAAGTGGCTTTGCTCACTCTTTTGAAGCGATCTTTTTGAAGATTTAGGATGATAGTTGCTTCCTTAACGATCCTTTTTTCAAGAACGCTTTCTACGATCTTATCCTTGTGAAGAGGCCCGTTCGCTTCTCTTAGAACTTCTGCTATGACTTCTTCTACTACTCCTTTTTTGTAACCCCATTCAGAGAGAGCGTATATCCCTCTTCCTATCAAGACAAACCTCTCATCTTTTATGAGTTCGTTGTGAACGGCTTGTCGTGTTACTTTTTTCGCCTGTTCCTCGGAGTTTATCTTATCTGCGATATCATTGAAATACATTGGAGTTGTGGCCCTTTTTAGGATGATATATATCTTATCTTTTATACTCCTCGGATTCACTTCTCTCCAAAGATTGAGTCCCCAACGGCTCTCATCCTTAACTTTAGCGATATTTTTAGAAGATTCAAGCATATTTAGAATAACGATATCTTTAAGTATCTGATGTTTGAGATTCTCTAAAAGCTCGCCTTCTTCTACCGTTTCTCCTCTTTGTTTCAAGTATTCTTGCGCTTTTTTTATGATCTCTTTGGCATGTCTGCCATATTCATTTTCCAAAACCCAAACATTCACATGATAATCGTTCTCTTTTATAAGTTCGATCTTGTTGCATAGTTCAAGTAAAAACATAACATTATTTTTTTGGTCTTCCGATCTTTTCGTAAAATGCGAAATAATCTTTTTTTCAGTGGCATATCCGCCGTTTTTGCTTAAGAATCTAAGTATTTGTTTATTAAATTCTTTACCATGATCTTTCCCGCATCGCGGTTTTGCAAGCTTTTTTTTCGCGGTGCTTTCGATCTGTCGGACTCTTTCTCTGGTGATCCCCATATCTTTCCCTATGGCGTCCAGAGTCATTTTTGTATGTCCTAAAAGACCGTACCTTTTCTTAAGTACTTCTTTATACCTGTCTTTTTTCAGGCAATTGCAATCAAAAATATCTACTACTTCACTTTCTATGTCAGTAGAGACTATACTTTTATTCTTTTTTTCCAGATCTTCGAATAACGATATTTTGCTTTCCATAAAGTAAAATCCCAATCTCTTTATATCTATAGAGAATCTTTCAGAAATCCTTTTTTTAACTTTTAGTTGCTTTTTTCTTTTAACTCCTAAATTATAGCACAGATGACATTCGTTGTCAATATCGTGAATATTTGCGAAAAACGGGAGATATTCACGATATCTCCTATCTATCCTAGAGGCGAACCGTTGCGAAACTTGCAACGGTTACTGTAGCTTTATTTTAAATCATCAAAAAAATTAAATCTAGTAGACAAAAAGCAACGAATGTACGAATGAAAACCGAATCTACGAATATACGAATAATCACTACTAATTACAGATCAATACTAATGTACGAATTACGAATGATTTGAGAGTTGATTAGGGTCAGACCCGTGCTCTTGGATGACTCACAAGGGACTGATCCTTTTGGGGGCACGTAATAGTTTATCTGGCTGAAACCGCAAAGTGATAAAAGTACTTGTTTAATGCATTTAAATCTTCTGCATCGTTTGAATCAATCGCTTCCAGATAACTTTCTCTAGCTCTCGCGATCTCTTTTCTTTTCGGCCCCGCCCATCTATCATCAGAGATAGTAAGGTCAAGAAGCTCCAACGCTCTTTCTTTTGCTGATTCCTTACTTCTCCCGGAGATCGATCTCCCTACTTCACTGCCGATATTACCCAGCTGTTCGTTAAGAGTGAGTTTTCGCCATTTATCGTTGATCTCGGCTGAGTGAATTTGTGTCATCTTATAACTAGTTTATTTACTATTTCTCTTATTTTTTCCTGAATTTCCTTGCTTTCTACTCCCCTGCTTCTGCTTCCCTGAGACGGTCGGATATTTATCATGGAGTCAAATTCTATAATATCAGCGCCTTCAAAGTAAATATTTATACCCCAAAGGTTTTCTTGTTTCGAACCGTTATCCAATAGTAAAGCCTCTTCATCGGCGTGAAGATCTCCTCCCACTGTCATGATACTTCTTTCAGTATCGACAACCGCCTTTATCATCTCGATAAATTGGCTTTCGGCCATTTTCTTGAGCTTTTCGAGACTGATCTTGTCTTTGATAATCTTTATTTCCATAGGCTGATTATAGCATAAAAAAGACGCTAGCTAAAAACGATAACCATTAGCAGTTTAGATAAACTATTCCGTAGTTGAGCCGTCGAACTCCGGGCTGTCGGCCTCGGCTTCTGCTTTTGTGGCGCGAACAACGCCGTCTTGGTGATGCGCCGGTGAGTAAATGGTGTAGAGTTTGAGATCATCTGTGTCTGAAGTATTTATGATGTTGTGCTTCGCGTCAGCCGGTACGACTATGACGCTACCATTCCCTATCTCGTACTCATTTCCGTCGATGATCGCCTTCCCCTCCCCTTTTTCAAATCGGAAAAACTGATCGTTTTCTTCGTGCACTTCCATCCCGATATCTTCGTTTGGTTTCAATCTCATCAGCACTAGCTGGCTGTGCTTTCCTGTATATAAAACTTTGCGGAAATTAGTATTCTCCAATGTTTCCTTTTCGATGTTTGCGTTAAATCCCTTCATTTTTTTCTCCTTTTTAATTTAATAATTGTGCTATTAATTATAATACATAAATCATGGATATGACATATTCAAAAAGACAAAATTTTGCTAAGAGCTAAGGGTTGGATCCTTAGCAGGTTATCTCTCGAATTCTTTCATCAAAAGTAAAGACGCGATATATTATCCCGATTGAGATCCTCTGGTCGCTTCGAGATAGGAGAACATATCCTTTTCTCCTAGTAGGTTCACATGTCCTCGTTAAAATAAATGTTTATCTTTCCCACACCTCTGCTTTTGACTCTGGAAATGCGCTGGGGCAGGAGCCGTCGCCGGTGGCCGTGGAGAGCTGGGTTTCTGATACTAGCTTTAGGAATGCCCATTTATTTGTCCCCTGTCGGTCGAAGTAGCAAATGCTTTGGCCGACTTTTATAGTTTCTGGCAATGTTTTTGTATCCCAGTCCGAAAAAGATATCGTTTTGTTTGCATCTTGTATGATGCTGAGCTGCGGGATGCCAACATAACTGCTGACATTTAGATTTTTACCTTTCATATCAGTGCTGTCGCCCTGAAACCAGCCGCCGGCTATGGTCCCTGCTACATCCTTTGAGGGGGAGCCGCATCCTTCTGCTTTTGTAAATGGATATTTGCCTCCTCCGGTTCCGAGTAGTTTGTAATGCTGGGCTTTTAAATCTGCTGGATAAAGGTCATAAGGACAAACGGCTGTATTGGCTTGGTCCCAGTCCCAGCGTTCGGGATTTATAAATTTTGGCGGATTTACTTCATTTAGAACAAAAAGGTCCCAAGTTTTTGCTATCGGAGTACCGTCGGAGTAGCCGAGAAGCGTCCCTGCTTTTATTTCGACATTTGGATAAGTACCACCATTAGACTTTAGCTCTGGTTCTTTCGGTGCCATCTTTTGGATATCCTCTGTTACCCTATCGATATGGTCTAGCATAAATGTTACTTCACAGCTAACCCTAAACTGAAGGCCGTATTCACCAGGAGTGTTTTCTCCGCCCCTTCTGGCATAGACCAGCCTTTCTAGAGTAGCGTCAGCCGGCATATAGACAGGGACTTCCTTTGTAATAGTATCATTTATCGTTATATAGCTTCTGCCAGGGGAACCGCCGGTAAGTGTCCCCAAAGGCCCAATCGAACTTATTTTCGTTAGATCTGTAAAAGCGTGCGTAAATACTGGGTTTGGGTCGGATTTGCAGTCTTTTTGAGGTTTGGTCTCTGAAGTCTGAGAGATATTTGGCTGATTGTTCCCGCGCTCTCCTTTCGGGATCCTTTTCAAGACATTTCCGACAATAAAAAGAGTAGCCAAAAGGGATATGACTGTTAAAATTATTTTTTTGTAATGGGTTTTAAGAAATGTTTTCATTAGTTATCTATAGTAAGTTTTTGCTGATTGGAACATCTTGGTCACTACCTTTTATTAATCTCTTAAGATATATAATACCTGACACGATAAAGATTGACAAAAAGTATGCTTGATCAACGAAGGAAGCAAAAAAACTTTTTATTAATACTCCAAATAAAAGATAAACTACGAGCAAGCCTAAAAGTAGCTTCTCTATCTTTTGATGTTTTTTATATTTTTCAACAAGATAAAAGGGAATGACTGTTGCCATGAGCCCCCAAGCGAGTATCTGGAGCAGTATTGCGAGTGGGTTTATGCCTAAAACAAGGGGTTGGGAAGCAAATAAGCTTTTTGTCACAGACCCTTCGATCAGAAGTCCTACAACGGCGCCTAGGATAAATAGATTTTTGTAGTTTAATCTAAATCTTTTCTTTGTAAAATATAAAAAAGAGATAAATATTAAATAAAAAAATATAAGTTCCGGTTTTTGAAAGATACTAAGCCCATGCGCTAGGTATTCACCATTTAAAAGAAGCGACAAGATGGCGATTAGAATTATTTGAAGTAACTTTTTCATTAATTAAATTATATCCAAAAAAGGTTAAGTCTGCCAATTTTGGGAAAACTATTACAATGCTTCACATAACAAATAACTGCCGCCTAAAAAGGCGGCAGTTAGGTAGCTGTAGGCGGACTTCCTCCTGTAGCGGGAGGGATACCTGTTGTGGGAGGACTTCCCGTCACTGGTGGCGGACTTCCTGTCGGAGGAGGAGTAGGTTCTGGCACCGGCTTTACTTTCGGAGGAGCAACTGGCGCAGGTGCCGGTGCCTGTGGAGTAGGAGCTGGAGTTGGTGTGGGAGCTTCTTCCTTTGGTGGAGGAGTAATTTTCTTTTCCTCTTTCGGTGCTTCCATAACCGGTCCTTTTGGTTCCGTCCCGGATACATAATATTCTCTGGTAGCTCCCTTTACACTTGCACTGGCGAGTCTGCCGCTTCCCAATATCCATTTCTCAACTACATTGTTTGGTTTTTGGAATTCCTCTTTTGGCATATCCTTTAGCGCCGATTCCATATAGTCGTGCCAAACGTATCCGGCTCCCAGAGCGCCGGGAAGTTCTTTCATCGGGGTGTTGTCGTTGTTCCCTATCCAAACTCCTGTTACCAGATTTGGAGTGTACCCCATCGTCCACCCGTCGGTATAGTTGTTTGTTGTCCCAGTTTTTGCGGCCGCAGGTCTCGTGAGCTTCAGCGGGCTGTTTGGACCGAAGGTCTCAGCTCTAGCGCCGTTATCCGAGAGTATATCGGTTATTATGAATGTATAGGCGGCATCTATGACTTTTTTTCCTCCCTCGGATTTTCTCTCCGTTATATCTTTTCCTCTTTTGTCATATACTCTTGATACCGACTTTGCGTTTTTATAAATGCCTTGATCCGCAAATGCTCCGTAAGCCCCTGTCATCTCTAGAAGGGTTACGTCTCCTCCTCCAAGCACAAGGCTCAGGCCGTATCTCCCGTTTTTATCCAGCGTTTCAACACCGGCATCGTTTGCAAAAGCTATCGTTTCATCAACCCCAACATATTGCAAAGCTTTGACTGCCGGTATATTTAACGAATTTGCCAATGATTTTCTCAAAGTGACATCGCCGTGAAACTTTCCGTCATAGTTTTTAGGAGTATAAGGCGGATTCCCAGGAAAAGTCACCGGAGCGTCTTTTATTTTTGTCGTTGTTGTCCAGCCTTTTTTGAGAGCCATAGCGTAGATGAAAGGTTTGAATGAAGACCCCGGTTGCTGTTCTGTTAAGGAAACATTCACATTCCCCCATTTTTTATCGCTCCAGTCATTACTGCCTACCATCGCAAGTATCTCTCCGGTTTTTGGATCCATGGAAACCAAAGAACCGTTGGATGCGTTTTGATTTTTTAGTTTTGCCATATTTTTATTGAGAGATTCTTCAGCCATCTTTTGTTTCTGCATATCTAGGGTTGTGTACACCCGAAGTCCTCCCTTCTCCAACATATCTTCGCCATAAGCGCCTCTCAGTTGATCAAGTACGTACATTGTAAAATGGGGTGCTTTTAGCTCAGTTTTTTGACCGTATAACGCTAGCTTTTGGATTTGCGCTTCTTCCGACGCTTCTTTTGTAATAAACCCCTGATTTACCATGGACTCCAGTACGAACTTTTGTCTTTTTTTTGCTTCTTCAGGGTTTGTTATCGGTGAATAAGTGGAAGGAGACTTTGGCATCCCCGCAAGCATCGAAACTTCCGAAAGAGTGAGTTCTTTTGCTTCTTTATTGAAATAAACCTTCGAAGCGTCCTGTATTCCCCATGCGCCTTCGCCGTAATATATCTCGTTTAAGTACATTTTGAGTATTCCCTCTTTCTCATACTTCCTTTCTATCTCTAGAGCCAGCACTATCTCTTGGTATTTGCGCACGTAGCTTTTTTTTGGACTGAGAAGGGCGTTTTTTACCAGCTGTTGGGTGATGCTGGAACCGCCTTCTTTTATCTCGTTTGCCTGTATATTTACATATAGCGCTCTTGCCATTCCTTTGGTGCTTATCCCTTTGTGTTTGTAAAAATCCTTGTCTTCCGTAGCGATAACAGCTTCTTTCATATTGTCCGGAAACTGATCGGACTCGAGAAGTTTTCTGTATTTCGCTCCAAATGTTTCATATAAAATTGCCCCGTCTTTAGAGTAGATGACTGTTCCCGTGTTGTTCCTGTTTATGAGATAACTCGGATCAGATATGTCCTTGGCGAAGTAAACATAAGTTGCTCCTGCAGTCAAAAGAAAGACGAGAGAGGCCCCGAGAAAAAGCACGAAAGAGACCGTGAGCAGATATATGCCTTTTTTACTTTTTTTTATAAAACCTACCGAGAAGATATCCTTGTTGTAAAAGCTCAAAACATCCTCAGTTATGAGATTTTCTGCTGCGTTGTTATCTTTTATGGCCTCAATATCTTTTGAGAGAATTCTTTCCGTTCTTTTCCTCTTCGCTATTTTAGTTCTTTTTGACTTTAGGGGTTCGGTTTTTTCATATTTTTTCTTATTATTCTCGTACTCTGACGCCAGATTTCCAAAT